>JBOGFI010000001.1:0-29496 GCA_050743365.1 Acidimicrobiia bacterium
CCGTGAGCGCCTCATCCAACCGGTCCAAGAGTGACCGGGACCCCGCGGAGTGGAAGCCCCCCGAGCATTCCTACTGGTGCACCTACGCCGTCACCTGGGTAGCGGTCAAGCTGCGGTGGGACCTCACCGCTGATCCTCCCGAGGTAGATGCGCTCGCACTAATGCTCGACGCCTGCCCAGCCCCGACAGCTAGCACGGCTTCGACGTGACGGGCATCGGTGTGCGTGATCGGGTGTGCGTTCGCGGGGGTCAGGCCTTCACGGCCCGGACCAGCTTCGCTGGCCGCCCTGCCACGACGGTCTTGCCCGCCTCCTCGACGGCGAATCCAACGGCGGCGAGCTTGGCGCCCACCACGGTCGGATCGACGTCGGCGAACTCGAGAGCATGCTGACGTCGGCGCGCTCGGAACCTCTCATGGTCCTCGTGGGCCGGGTCGTCGAAGTCCTCATCGACGACTATCAGGCGACCACCCTGGCGCAGTACCCGCCCGATCTCGGCGATCGCGGCATCGAGGTCGCCCCAGTGGTGCAT
This sequence comes from Acidimicrobiia bacterium, assembly GCA_050743365.1. Taxonomy (GTDB): domain Bacteria; phylum Actinomycetota; class Acidimicrobiia; order IMCC26256; family JACDBD01; genus JBOGFI01. The sequence continues at coordinate 532 of JBOGFI010000001.1, forward strand.
CGCGTTGACTGCCCAGGCGGCGTCGACACTGCCCTTCGTCACTGGGAGATGCTCGGCCGCGCCGTCGAGGACCTCGATGCGTGTGCGGGAACGCTGCCAGAGCCGACGCACTCGGAGGACAAGCCGCATGAACGGCGTCGGGTCGACTGCGACGACACGGGCCCCCGAATGGGCCGCGAGCACGGCACCTGGGCCCATCCCTGCACCGACGTCGAGGACCCGCTCGTCCGCGCGGATACCGAGCAACGTGATCACCTCACGGTTCACCGGCGAGGTCCACATCCTTCGGGAACACCGCAGGTAGCGGGCTATCGCGCGCCAACCCCGGTCGTGGTCATGCCCGTGACCACGCGGGTGGTCGCGCCGTTCGCTCATCCGTGGATCGTGTTGCGCGGGCAGGAAACAGTCAACTGCGGACCCGAGGCACAACACCGCACTCGAACGACATCTTGGGCCCATCCCCAAGGCGCGTAGGTGCCGATCTGCATTCATGACGGGCGGGTACCGCTAGACGTTCGGTGCTCGCGTTCTGTGCGCCGTCTCGGACCTGCCGATTCGGGAATCGCCTCGGCGCGGTTCCGCGACGTCAATCCCCAGAAACACGCCCGGACCGACGCCCAGTCCTGACAGGTCCGTGGTATACGTCGAACTTGCCCAGCATCCGTGCGATCCTTTCGGCATGGGGAAGGGCGACGCCAACGCCAACGCTCCTGAGATCGCGAAGCATCTGGAGTTCATCCAAGCTGTGATCGCGCGACTCGCCGGCGCGTCCGCCTTGGTCAAGGCGTGGTGCCTCACGGTGGCGACGGCGACACTCGGTTACGCGTGGACCAAGAATGCCGATGAGGTCGCCTGGGTCGCGATCTTTGCGGTGGCAATGTTCGCGTTCTTGGACGTGCGCTACCTCCGTGAGGAACGGAAGTACCGAGCGCTCTACAAAGAAGCTCGTCTGGGGCAAGTAGAGCCCCACGACATGGATGCTCGGCCATGTGGCGAGCGGCGAAACCCTCGTTACAACGAGGAGTGCGGGTGGTGGCCGACGGTTCGGTCCTGGTCAGTGTGGGCGTTCTACGGGCCGATTCTCATCCTCGCCTTGATCGTCTGGACTACGAACTCCGCCGTCACTGACGATCACAACGAAAACTCGCTGCGGATCAACTCCCAGGCATCGTCTTTCGCATCCTCGGAGTAGTTCGTCTCCGGGGGCCAGATCCGACCGATGGCATCCCCCTCCCAACGGGGTACGACATGAACATGGAGGTGGAACACCGTCTGCGTGGCTGCCGCACCGTTCGACTGAATGATGTTGAGACCGTCGGGCTGCATCGCTCGCCGAATCGCGTGTGCCGCGCTCAACGTGACCATGGCTAAGCGGCACCCGAGCTCGTCGCCAAGTTCCCAGATGTCGGCGACGTGGCGACGAGGAATCACGAGTGTGTGTCCTAGCGTCGCCGGTTCTATCGGAAAGAATGCGACCGTCTCGTCGTCGCGGTAGACCTCTCGTGCATCTGGATCCTCGCGGGATGCGATCTCGCAGAACGGGCAGTCGTCATCCTGACGGCTTGTAGCCACCATCGACCCAAGTCTTGAGGTTCTTCTTGATTGACGCGTACACGGCCTTGCTGTCTGCGCCCGACGGATCGTGAACGGTGACGTAGTCTGACGCCTTCTTCCCGTTCGAGAGCGACACCTTGTCGAACGGATTCGCCCCCTTCGGGTCCGTCTTACCGTTGCCGTCCTCCAGGCCGTGGATCCGCACGCCAACCAAACGCTTCTTGTCCCTCCACGCCTTCTCGATCTCGTACTTGACCCAGGGACGGGAAGCCGTCTCGGCCCCAATGAGGACGACGAGCGCCGTCTTGTACTGCATCTGCTGCTCGATCCAGTTCTGGATGCCGCCGGCCTTCCTCTTCGCCTCCTCCCACTCCTGTGGCTTGAGGAGCGGCTGACCCTCGAGTGCACCCATGTTGATAACCTGCTGGACGCGCCAGTTGTCGCGGTCGTAGTGGAAGCTGAAGAACACCGCCAACGCGGGTACCTCCGATCCGTGTTCGTCGTGGTCCTCCGGTCATGACCGTAACGACGGTTCTGGTGCCACGAGTCTCGCGCGCGCGCCATAACGACACTGACGACAGTCGCTCAGCCGCGCCCATAGCCGGCGTTATGCGGGTGATCGCCTCTTGAGGGGCGATCAGAGATCCGCCGGCGGGGCTCTCCTGTCGTGCCCGCCGATGCTGGCCGCACGCGCAAGTTCGACCGAGCTTCAGTCCCGGGGACAGTGCCCCTCGCGCTCGAGCGTGTCGAGGTAGTCGTCGAGGTCGTCGGCGTAGATGGGTCGAATCGTGAGGCCGGCGTCCTCGGCTTCCCAGGGGCCGTCTTCGGGAGGGGCTTCTTCTCTGGGGTCGTCGGTTGCCATGTGTACAGCGTACGACGGGAGTGCGACAGCTACCGGGATGCGTCACGGGTCGAGATCGGAGGCGACGTCCGGCGCGCCAACGTGCTGCGGCGGTTCGTGTGAGATCGTGACCGGGATCGACGGTGCGGCGAGTTCGTCTCGGACGGCGTCCCAGGCGACCGCGCCACCGGGGTTCTCAGGTCGGGGTCCGATGGCGGTTTCGAGGGGTCCGGGCCCGTCGGCGGGTTGACCCTGGGGCAGGCCACAGCGGAGGTGCCGGTAGTACTCCAGGAGGAGGACGCGGCGGTCCCACTCGCGCAGTTCGGAGTTCTCGCTAGGTCGGGGTCCGAGGAGCCCGGTGATGTAGTGGGGCGGGTCGAGAGCGTCGTCGTGCGCCGCTTGACCGATCTGCACGGCGAGGGCGGCCTGGAGGTCGCGGTGGCGGGCCTCGGCGGGACCGGCGTCGTCGTGGAAGATGCCGGCGCGCGTGACGACGTGGTCGAGATTGCGGGCTGCTTGGGCGGCGGCGACGTCGGCCGCCTGCAGATCGCCGAGGGCGCGCTGGCGGGCGCGGTCTCGTTCCGGGTCTGGGCGGGCGCGTTCGAGGCCTGCGAGCTGGCGACGGATCTCGGCGGCGTCGTGGTCGGCGCGCGCGGCGGCGTGTTGGGCGTTGGCGATGCGGCGGGTGTAGTGCCGTTGGGCGTGCGAGGACGCGGCTCCGCCGAGGATCAGGTCTCGCCCGAGGCTGCGGCACTCGGCGGCGAGTTGTGCGGTCGGTTGGCGGACGAGGTCGGCGATCTCGGCTGTATGGAGGAGTTCGTCGACCTTGTTGCTCTCGGGGAGCCCACGGCGCGTAAGTGCTTCGTCTGCGATCCCTCGCTCAGTCGTAGCAGCGCGGACGGCGGCGGCGGAGACGGCGCTGTCCCAGCGGTCTCGGTCGTGGCCAGCGGGTGGGCGAGTTCCGAGCCTGGCGACGAGGTGCGCGGGTGGGTGGAGGCAGGCGGCCCGGCCGATCGCGTCGGCTGAGCTTCCCCCGTTGTTCCGGACGGGGTTGGTGTGGTGATCATGCCGCGTGCGTCTGTTCGTAGTCGACGGGGCTGAGCATTCCGTTGCTCGAGTGTCGACGGGTCGGGTTGTAGAAGGCCTCGATCCATTCGAAGACCGCCGACGCGAGCTGTTGGCGCGTCGACCACTGCTGCCGGTCGAGGAGCTCGCGCTGGAGGGTGCTGAAGAAGCTCTCGGCGACCGCGTTGTCGTAGGCGTCTCCGACGGTCCCCATCGATCCCAACAGCCCGGCGGCGCGCAGCCGCCGACCGAACGCCCAAGACGTGTATTGGGTGCCATGGTCGGAATGCACGATCGCGCCGTCGGGTGGTTGGCGTCGCCACAGGGCCATCTGGAGGGCGTCGACGACGAGTTCGGCGCGCAGATGATCGGCGATCGACCAGCCCACGACGCGCCGGGACCACGCATCGAGCACGACCGCCACATAGACCCTCCCGGTGCCGGTGGGATGTTCGGTGATATCGGACACCCATAGGCGATCCGCTGCGGTGACCGTGAAGCGGCGGTTGACCAGATCGTCACTCGGAACGGCGGCCGGGTCGCGCCGCGTGCAGCCCCGCTTGCGACGCCGGTAGATGCCGGCGATGCCGGCCTGGCGCATGAGTCGCTCCACTCGTTTGCGGCCCACCCGGATGCCCTCACCGAGGCGCAGCTCGGCGTGCACCCGCGGGCTGCCGTAGGTGCCCCGGGACTGGCGATGGATCTCGAGGATTGTCGCGGCCAGCTCGGCGTCCTCACGCCGCCGCGGGGACGGGTCCACCTTGCGGGCCCGCCATTCGTAGTAACCCGAGGTCGTCACCTTCATCGCTCGGCACGAAGCCGTGACCGGGTAGTCCGAGCAGCGCTCGGCGATGAAGGTGAAGATCATTTTGGGAGCACGTTCTCCTTGGCGAAGTACGCCGCCGCCCGCTTGAGGATCTCGTTCTCCATGGCCAGGACCCGGTTCTCGCGCCGCAACTTGGTCAGCTCCCGGCGCTCGTCGCTGGTCAGGCCCTCCTTCTTGCCGTCGTCGACGTCGGCCTGGTCCATCCAGCGCCGCAAGCAGCTCTCGCTGATCCCAAGATCAATCGCGATCTGACGGATCGGCTTCGCGTGCTCACGCGCCAGCTCTACCGCCCGTTGACGGAACTCCGGTGGCTTCGGCGCCGGCATCCAGACTCCTCTCCGAGATGGTCACTACCACCTCAGTGCAGGTATCCGGAAGAGCGGGGGATGCTCAACCTTGAGCTTGACCGTGTACACGCCGGCGGCGGTGTAGGTGTGGGATGGGGTGAGCGCGGTCGAGTCGTCGAAGGCGCCGTCGCCGTCGAGGTCCCAGGCGTAGCTCAGGGTCTCGGCGGCGTCGGGGTCGGACGACCCGCTGGCGTCGAAGTCGATTGTGGTGGGCACGGGCCCGTCGGTGGCGCTGGCTTCGAGCACGGCGGTGGGAGGACGGTTGGGGCTGTAGGTGATCCGCCGGACGGTGCCGCCGAAGACGTCGACGTAGAAGAGGTCTCCGCCGGGGCCGATCTTGAGGTCCACCGGGCTGGCGGCGTTGGTGCGGAACGCCACCCGGGTGGCGGGGTCGGGCAGCCCACCCGGGCCGGGGAACATGACCCAGATGCAGTTGCGGGCGTAGTCGGTGAAGAAGAGGGCGCCCTGGTAGCCCGCCGGGTAGCCGCCGCCGGTGTAGAAGGCGAGGCCCGTGATGGCGCCTCCGGTGGTGGGGCAGGGCTCGCCCGGCACGACGTTGCCGTGGGTCCCGTAGGAGAAGTACGGGCCAGCCGCCGCGCCGGGGGCGGCGTAGAGGCTTTCGCAGAGATTGAGCTCAGCGGCGTCGTAGCTGGGCTCGCGACCGGGCCCCTCGTGACAGGGCCAGCCGAAGTTCTCGACCGTCGCGTCGGTGGGGCTGGGGATCCGGTCGATCTCCTCGAAGAGGCCCCAGCCCACGTCACCTACCCACAACTCGCCCGTGCCGGGCCGCACCGTGAAGCGGAACGGGTTGCGCAGGCCGTAGGCGACGATGCGGCGCGCGTTGGGGTCGGGGTTCGCCGCCAGCGGGTTGTCGGGCAGGGCGGCGCCGGTGTCGGGGTTCACCCGGATGATCGACCCGTTGAGGCCCACGGGGTCACCGGCGGTGCGCAGGTCCTGGGCCCGCAGCGCGCCCCCTTCGGCGGTCGGCGGCGTCTGGGTCCCCCCCACACCCCCGGGTGGGTCACCGCAGGGGTTGAGTGGGTTGCCGGCCTGGCCCCAGTCGGCGAAGTTGAAGCTGGCCCCGTCGCCCCCGCCCGCGTACAGGGCGCCGTCCGATCCGAAGGCGACCGTTCCCACCGAGTGGCCGGGGAACTGCTGGCACCACCCCTCGACGAGGACCTGCTCGCTCCCGACCATCTGGTTGCCCGACGCCTGGAGGCGCGACAGCCGGCCGCTGACGACGCACCCGTCGGTCGTGGGGCCGGGCGGGGTGGGGCAGCCGTCGAACGTCTCTCCCGGGCTGCCCCATCGGGGAGCGGTCCCGCCGATGGCGGCGTCGTGGGTGTAGAGCACGTAGACGTAGGGCTCGCTCGGGAACGACGGGTCGAGCGCCAGCCCCTCCAGGCCCCGGTCCCAATAGTTGTGAACCTTGGTGCGCAGGTCGGCGAAGACCGTCGGCGTGGTGTCCGAGAGGTTGTCGAAGACCTTGACGATGCCGCTCTTCTCGCCCACGAACACCCGTCCGTCGGGCGAGAACTGGACCACAGTGGGATTGGTCAGGCCCTGGAAGACGACGGTGTCCTGGAACCGGGCCAGCTCGGCAGGCGAGCCCGGTCCGGGCGGGCCACCGGGCACGCAGCCCGCCAGCCCCAGCACAGCCACGGCGAGCGCGACGACGACCCCGACGGCGCGACCATGACCCTCGCGGCCAGACACACGCCCTGATGCCAAGTCCCCACGCTCCCGCGCGCACCCCATAGCGCGATCCATGTCGACTCGCCCATTCGCCCGAAATGCCCAGACGAGCCTCTTCTCGACTCGCCGTCCTGTCAATAGTCCGGTCGAGCTACTGGTAGGACTTAGCCGGCCGCGGCGCTGCCGTTTCGCGGGGTGCGGCGCTCGTACAGCTCGTAGAGGATGACGCGATCCCGTCCGGCGGCCTCGGCGAAGTCCTCCCCGGGGCCGGTGTCGCGCCCGGCGTAGACCCCGACCCGACGGAACTGCTCCTCGAGCACGCGCACCGGTTCGGAGGAGCCGACCTTGCGCGAGTCATTGGGCTCGTTCCAGTCGTCCCAGATCGCGCTCAGGATCACCACGTCGGCCGAGGCCAGGTCGTCGGCCAGCCCGGAGCCCTCCCGGTTGGCCACGCCGGGGTCCATCTCGATGTAGTAGGTGGCGGGATCGAGGTCGGGGAGCAGGTAATAGAGGAAGGCGTCGCTGTAGGGCGTCCGGCGCAGGTCCTTCGGGCCGACGAAGAGGCGACCGCCGGGCGGGGCGATCTTCTCGACGTCGGGCAGCATCCTCCTCACTGCCTCGGCCGCGTCGCGGCGGCCGTAGTAGAAGGTCCGCCCCTCGTGGGTGATCGGGAAGGCCAGCCGGTGGCGCCCGAAGCTCTGAACGGAGAAGTCGGCGTAGCGGCGGAACGTGAACGTGGGGACCACGGCCAGCAGCATCAGGAGCACGGCGCCACCCGCGACCGTCGCGCGCACCCGCGGGCGAACTCGGGGGGCCCACCGTCCCAGCACCTCGGCCAGCGCGACCGGCAGGAACCCGAGGGCCACCGCGCTGGCCCAGGCGAAGTGGGCGGAGTCGGTGCGCTGGACGGCCTGCGGCAGCATGCCCAGGCTGAACAGGGCCACGGTCAGCAGCACCCGGGACCGGAGCGCGCCGCGGTCCGCCCGGAACCGCCACAGCGCGACCGTGATCAAGGCCGCGTTCGCCAGGAAGACGAGCCAGAACCACATCCACAGCTGCTGGGCCGAGGTCGGCGTGGGCAGGGGCCAGTCGAGCAGGTAGGTCTCGCCCGAGAGCTGGAGGAAGCCGGTCAGCTGGCCCGGGTCGGGCGGGATCGGCAACCGCCGCCCGCCCCGGAGGTGGAAGACGGGGTCGAGCACCATGCCGCGGATGCTGGGCCGCAGCCCTGCCGTCGCCAGATGGACGACATAGGGAGCGAGGCCGGCGGCCAAGCCGACCAGGAAGCGGCGCCGGCGGGCCGCTTCCACTCCCCACAGCGCAACGAGGAGCCCGGCGGCCGCGGCCACCACCAGATCGGGCCGATAGAGCAGCGCGATGCCGGCGAGGACGCCCGAGAGCAGGGCCCACCGCCGGGCCGGGCGCGGCGGGGACCGACGCGCCTGGAGCGCGGCCCACAGCGCCCAAACGCCGAGGGCCAGCCCCCCGTCCCACGCCAGGGCGGTCAGGGCGATCGCAGGAACGATGACGACCAGGGAGACGACGGCTCCGCACGTTGCGAGACCCCGCCCCCACGGGCGGGCCAGGGCGAAGACGCCGACGACGATCCCGATCAGCTGGAGCAGGCCCACCAGCCGCTCGGCCATCAGGGAGGTCCCGAAGACCTTGAAGACGCCGGCCAGGAACCACAGGCTCCCCGGGCCGTAGAGATGGAGGAAGTCGACGTTCGGGACGTCGCCGTGGAGCACCCGCTCGGGGAACACGAGCATGAACCCCTCCTCCATGGGCGGTCCCTGCAAGCGCAGAAGGCCCCGGAGGGGGAGCGCGAACACGACCGCGACGACCAGGAGCGCGAGCAGCGTGCCGTGGCGGCGCCACCATGGTCCCCCGCGCGTGGCCCCGGGCTGCTCCCGTGACGTGACCGGCCCGGCCGGCTGCCCCGGCGCGTCGGGTCCCGGTCGCCGGGTTGTGATGCCGGTTTCGCTATCCATCGGCGGCGACGACCGCCGGCGTCCGCAGGTGGCGACGGCCGAAGACGAAGGCCAGGCCGTAGAGCACGGCCACGACCACTAGCAGGGCTCGGTACCCCACCAGCAGGGCGCCGTACTCCAGCAGGCCGCCCACCATGGCGCCGAGCAGATTGGCCCCGAAGGCCGGGGCCGACGCGCTCACGTCCTTGAAGCGCTGGGCGAAGACGAGGTTGGCCAGGAAGATCGGCGTGAAGGCGACCACGACGGCGGCCACGAAACGTAGCCCCACCGGCAGCGACAGCAGCCGTTCGAGAGGGACGGCCCACGCCGCGAGCAGGGCGACGAGCAGGGCCGCATACAGGCGCGGCGGGTTCCTGAAGGTGACCCGGCGCGAGACCTCCACCGCCGCCAAGACGCTCAGGAGGATTCCGGTGAAGGTCAGGGCGTTGACGAACCAGGTGGTACCGAACAGCAGGGCGAACTGCACCACGCTCTTGGTCTCGAGGAGCAGGAACGCCGCCCCCATGAAGAACAGGTCGGCGTACGTGACCATTCGCCGCAGGCGACCCGAGGCGACGCGCACCCCCACCAGCGATGCCGCCAGGATCAAGGCGATGGTGACGACGTAGAACAGCGGGATGCTGCGCTCCTGGAGGTACGGGAACGGGTGGTCGTCCGTGGCCGCCGCGGGGACCGGGTCGGTGGCCGACTCCCAGACCGTGTCGCACCGCAGCGCGTCGGGGTCGTCGCTGTTCACGAGGACCGAGAACCGGCCCTCACCCCCGAACGAGTCGACGCACGGCGGCCGCCCGTAGGCCTCGTCGAGCGTGTTGGCCAGCCGGTCCACCAGCCACTGCTCGAGGTAGTAGTTGTACATGGCGAAGGCGCCCTGGGGCTTCAGGTGCTCCCGGGCCGACTCGATGGCCTCTTGCGTGAAGAGGTAGCTCTCCAGCCGCAGCGACGACTGCCCCGACACCAGCGTGAGCGAATCGGGGAGCGCGAACAGGATCAGGTCGTAGCGCCGGTCGGTGCGTTCCAGGAAGGCGCGGCCGTCGTCGATGTGCACGTCGACGCGGTCGTCGTCGTAGGGGCGGTCCGGGTGCAGGTCCGTGCCGATCTCGTAGAGACGGGGGTCGATCTCGACCGCGTCGACGTGGCGGGCGCCGTGCTCGAGGGCGAGCGAGACATCGTTGCCGCCGCCGGCGCCGATCACGAGGACGTCATCGAGGCGCCCGGGGCGGATCCGCTCGTAGGCACGCGTGTAGAGCACGGGGGGGTTCTCGCTGGTCTCGAACAGCGCCTGGTGCGGAACGCCGTTGACCCTCACGAAGGGAGCCGTCTCTTCGCGGACGGTGACCTTGTAGTAGGGCGACCAGCTGGTGCCGGAGGCGAAGCTCTCCAGGCCGAGGATGACGACGAGACCGAGGATCGCCGCTGCTTGTAGCAGCACCTGGCTCGACAGCGATCGGGGCCGGTAGAGCAAGAGGAAGACGACGCCGACGACCACTCCCCACGCGAGTGGGGGAGCGCGCAGGAACGACAGGGCCGAGAAGCCGACGATGCCGGCGATGCTCCCGACGATGTCGAGCCGGTACGCCTCGAGTGGCTCGAAGGTCACGAACGTGCGGGCCACGCCCTCGGCGATGAAGGCCATGGCGGCGGCCACCGTGACGAAGATGACCGCCAGGACGAGCTCGCGGGGGGGGCCGCTGCTCCGCAGCGTGCCGAAGAAGAGGAGGTCGCTGCCCGACCGCTGGATCTCGACCGGGAAGAAGCGCACGAAGGCGACCAGCAGCGTCAGCGCCACCGGCGCGTACGGGAACAGGTTGTGGGGCTTGTCGGCCCGCAGGAAGCCGATCCCGATCCCGAGGAAGCTGCCCAGCAGGACGAAGTTCGAGAAGTACGAGAGGTGGACGACGTTGGAGCCGGTCCAGCGGATCAGGGCCAGCTCCACGAACAGCATGAGGAAGCTCAGGAGAACGAGGCGGACGCGGCGACCGGGCGCGACCTCCTCCCGAGAATCCCCAGCCGTGGCGGTCGTGCTCGTCACCTGGTTCGTCCCGTCCCGACTCAACCTGTCCAAGGAGCTCCTCGTCCAGGCGGCGACACCACCAGCGAACCGCGGTCTGACAACATCGCATGGCGGGAGCAGGCGAGAGGATAGCGGAACGTCGCGCCCGCAAACCCGCGCGACAAAGGCCGGGGCCCGCCCGGGACACGGCCTTCCGATGCATTACTTTGCTGGCGTGAGCGGGCTTGATCGGGAGGTCGCGGTCGCGGCTCCGGATCGCCGCCCTCCCACCGTGGTCCCGTCGGACGCACCTCCCGACGCCAATCAGGGCCTCTCGCGGTGGACGTCCCGCGTGTTCCTGGCCTCCGTCGTGGTAGCGCTGGTGCCCATCGTCGTGGCGACCGCCCGTGCGATCCGTCGGGGCTGGATCCCGATCGGCGACAACGCCTTCTTCGCGATCCGGGCCCGCGACGTGCTTACCACCGATCCTCCCCTCCTCGGGACGTGGACGTCGGCCTCGCTGACCACCGGAACCTCGTTCAATAATCCGGGCCCGCTCCTCTTCGACGTGCTGGCGGTCCCGGCCCGGCTTCTCGACGACGGCGCCGGGCTCGCCCTCGGTGCTGCCCTGCTCAACGGCTCGGCCGTGATCGGGATCGCGGTCCTCGCGTACCGGCGCGGCGGCGCCGTTCTCGCGACCGCGGCCATGGCGGTCGCGGCGGCATTGTGCTGGGCGATGGGCAGCGAGCTGCTCTTCGACCCCTGGCAGCCCCACAGCCTCCTGCTTCCCTTCCTGTGCTTCCTGATGCTGGTGTGGTCGGTCGCCTGCGGTGACGTGTTCGCGCTGCCGTTCGCGGCCGCGGTGGGGAGCCTCGTTGTCCAGACGCATCTGAGCTACGTGATCCTGGTCGCCGTGCTCGGAGCCTGGGCCGTCCTCGGCCTGGGCCTGGAGCTCCGCCGCCGGCGCCGCGAGGATCCCGGAGCATGGCCCCGGCTCCGGCGACGAGCCGTGTGGGCGGGCGCGGTGGCCGGCGTGACGTTCGTCGCGTGCTGGGCCCAGCCCCTCGTGGAGCAGTTCACGAGCGACGGCGAGGGGAACCTCGCCCGGCTGGCGCGGAATGCCGGGGACAGCGCGGTGCAGACCACCGGCTACCGCCTCGGCACGCAGCTCGTCGCCACCGTGGTGACCCTGCCTCCCTGGTGGTTCCGGTCGTCGTTCGGGGACGCCTACCTCCCGTCGGACAGCGCGCCCTCGGTGGGTTTCGTTGCTTCCGCTGACGCCGACGTTCCCTCGCTCGGCCTCGCCGTCGCCAGCATGGCGCTGCTGGCCGCGGTGCTCGCCTGGTGCGCGTGGGACGCCCGCCGCCGCCGGGACCGCGTGGCCGGTCGCGCGATCGCGACTGCCGGCGTCGCCCTGCTCGCGGGGCTGGCGACGGCGGGACGGATGCCCGTCGGCGTCCTCGGCGTCGCGCCGCACCAGTTCCGGTGGCTGTGGCCGCTCGGCGCCTTCGCGGTGTTCGCGGTCGGCGCGACCCTGGCCCGTCGGCTCGGACCGGGACCCGTCGGCTCGGCGCGGCTCGTGGGCGCCTTCGCCCTCGCCACCGCGGTGGTCGCGGCGCTCAACCTGCCGACCAACAACCAACGCGTGGGGCCGAGCTCGACCGACTGGTCGATTCGCCCGGCACGGGAGCTGGGCGACCAGCTGGCCGGCCTGGAGGCCGAAGGTACGCTGCTCTTCGATGTCCGGGACATCAGGGTGTTCGATCCGTACACGGCGGCGGTGATGGCCGAGTTGCAGCGCCGGGGCATCGCGTTCGTCGTCGACGACCCGATCATGGTGCGTCAGCTCGGTCCTGCTCGTCGGTTCACCGGCAGCAACGCCGACGCCGTGCTCGTCCTCAAGACCGGCGAAGCCGCCCGGGCGCGCGCTCCGGGGACTCGACGGATTGCCCTGCGCGAGGGCCTCGCTCCATCGGAGCAGCGCGAGCTGTCCGAGCTCACGGAGCAGATCGTGGAGTACCTACCACGGCAGGGCCCGCCGCGTCTCGACGAGCGCGGCCGGACCGCGCTCGCGGACGGCGCCTTCCCGACCATGCGCCGCTACCTCTCGGGGGAGGTCGACGCGGCGGCGCTCCTGGAGTCGCGGGACCTGGCCGCGATGGTCCGCGCCGGTCTCGTGGTGCTCGACGACCCGCAAGCGCGACGCTTCGAGCGTTACGCCGACCTCCAGAATCGATCGGACAACGAGACGGTGGCGCTGTTCCTGCGACGCCTCGAAGGGGAGCCGTCCCCCTCGGCGGGCACGTAGCTCGACTCGTCTTCACCCGCATGCCTTCCAGCCCCGCCGTCGGCGCCGCGCTCGAAGACGCCGCCGCCGGTCGGGGCCACTCGGAGCCCGCGTCCGCCGCCAAGCACCACCGGCGCTGGTTAGGGTCGCTGACCCGCAGGGTGCCGCGCTCGGCGCTCGTCGTCGCCGGGCTCGTCGGGCTGGTCGCGCTCCCCTTGATCGTGGCGCTGGTGGCGCTGCGGCACCCCACGTGGGTGCCGACGCTCGACCTGGCCATGACCGAGCTGCGCGTGCGCGACGTCGCGAGCAGCCATCCACCGTTGATCGGCCTGCCCGGCCGGATCGGCACGCTCGTCGAGCAGGGAAGCCACCCCGGACCGGTCAGCTTCTGGGCGATGTGGCCGTTCTACCAACTGTTCGGCGCGAGCGTGTGGGCCTTGCAGGCGGCGGCGGTCTCGTTGCACGTGCTCGCGATGGGCGCCTTCCTGTGGATCGCTCACCGGCGCGGGGGCATCGGGCTGGCCCTGGGTGGTGCCGCGGTGCTGGCGATCCTCGTCCGGACCTACGAGGTCGGGACGCTGGCCGAGCCCTGGAACCTCTTCCTGCCGTTGCTGTGGTGGATGGTGTTCCTGCTGGCGGTCTGGTCGGTCCTGTGCGACGACCTCCCGCTGCTGCCGGTCGCCGTCTTCGCCGGCTTCTTCTGCATGCAGACCCACGTCTCGTACGTAGGTCTCACGGGCGGTCTGGGGATCCTCGCGGTCGCTGCCGGCCTCCTCACGGTCAACGCCCGACGGCGGGATCCCCGCGCCCGGCGGGATGCGATCCGATGGTGCCTGATCGCAGTTGCCGTCGGCGTGGTGCTCTGGGTCCCGCCCGTGATCGACCAGCTGACGAGCTCGCCCGGCAACCTGTCGATTCTCAGGGACTACTTCGGTGATCCGCCCGAGGCACCGGTCGGCCTCCGGCGGGGTGTCGAGCTGCTGCTCGTGCGCCTCGACCCTTGGAGCCTCGTGACCGAGCACCAGACGACGTTCGATTCACTGAGCGACGCGTCGCAGGCCACGGGCGGTTCCCTGGTCCCCGGCTCGGTGGTGCTGGTCGCGTGGGTCGGCGCGGTCGTGGCCGCTTGGCGGATGCGGCACCGGGCACTACTGCGACTCCAACTCCTGGTCGGCGTCGCGCTCCTGCTGGGCACGGCGACGACGAGCCGGATCTTCGGCCCGGTCTGGTACTACCTCATGCTCTGGGCGTGGGGGATCACCGCGCTCCTGCTGCTCACCATCGGCTGGACCGCGGCCGCGCTCGTCGGTGAGCGTCTGGGTGGTCCGAGCCGCCGGTCGGCCGCGACCGCCGGTGGTATCGCGCTCGTCGTGGTGACGCTGATCTCGACGGCGCTGCTCCTCCCCGACGCCGGCGACGTCGAGGTGCCCGCACCTCGTCTCTCCGCGACCGTTGACCGGCTGGTGCCGCCGACGGTGGCCGCGCTCGCCCGCGGCGCCGCGTCGGCAGATGGCCGGGACGGCCACTACCTCGTCACCTGGTCCGACGCGCAGGCCATCGGCTCACAGGGGCTCGGGCTCGTGAACGAACTCGAACGCAACGGATTCGAGGTCGGAGTGCTCGCGAACTACCGCGCTCCGGCAACGAAGTACCGGGTGATCGAACCGGTGGACGCCACCGCGATCGTGCACCTGGCGACCGGCGTCAACATCGAGAAGGGACGCGCCGAGCCCGGCTACCGGGAGGTCGCCTTCGTCGATGCGCGTACGACCGGGGAGCGCGCTGAGTACGCGCGGCTTCGATCCCGGGTGATTGACGAGCTCAGACGGGCCGGGAGGTCGGAGCTGGTGCCGCTCGTCGACGAGAACCTCTTTGCCGCTGCCATCGACACGCGTGTGCCGAGGCACACGCGCGAGCTCGTGTCGCGCATGCTGGACCTCGGGCTGCCGGCGGCGGTGTTCGTCGGCCCGCCCCGCGCCGCGGGCTGACACCCTCTCGGCCGAGTCGGCTCAAGTGCCGACGGATGCCGGTTCCGCCGATTCCTCGCGTCGATCGCGGGCGGCCCGTGTGCGGTGCGCGCGGCAGAACGCGAGGCGGGTAAGGGGGACAGCCGCTGCCATGGCCACGAAAGGCAACACGGGGAGATGGAATCGCGGGTTGCCCCAAAGACCGAGGGGCACAGCGATGAGCGAGAGCATGGCCACCACGACGAACAGCCGACCGGGCCGGCGGCCCCGGAAGAAGGCGGGCAGCCCGACAGCCGCCAGGACCAACGAGGCATAGAAGAACCAGTCGGCGGCGCGGGTGAGGACGGTCCGCAGACGGTGCCCGAGAAGCCGGTTGGCCTCGCCCGCCTCCACGGCGATCAGCCCGTCATGGTCGTTCTCCATCATGTACCAGGCCCGTTTCGCGATCAGCTCGAGCTCCTTGTCGGGGTGCTCGAGGACGAACTCGATCGCCCGGCGCGTGCTCTCGGAGTTGCGTTTCACCTCGGGTGTGTCGGGCGCAGCGCAGCCCGCGTGCGTGGCAAACCGGAACTGCCCGGTGGCGTCGAGGGACCGGTCGAGGCACAGCGTGTCGCCCATATTGGTGGAGAAGACGATGGGGGCGTCCATCACCACAATGTTGCGGACCGTCCAGGGCATGAGCATGACCACGAGCGCGAGCAGCGGCCAGCCGAGGGCGGCGAGCGCACGCCGCCAGCCGTAGCCGGCTGCGAGCACGGCCACGACGAGGGCGAGGAGCAAGGGCAACGAGAACGGCCGGACCAGAGCCGACAGCCCGAACACGGCGCCGAAGGCCATCAGGCGCGCCCGGCCAGGTGGGCCCGTCGACCAGTCGTGGGTGACGATCACGGCCACCGCCGCCAGGGCGAGGAAGATGAACGTGGTCTCGATCTGGAACGTCGCGACGTAGAAGACGAGGTTGGGGAACACCGCGGTGATGGCGGCGGCCACCAGGCCGACACGTGCGTCGAAGAGGCGCCGGACGATGACGAACACGAGG
Source organism: Acidimicrobiia bacterium (assembly GCA_050743365.1). Taxonomy (GTDB): domain Bacteria; phylum Actinomycetota; class Acidimicrobiia; order IMCC26256; family JACDBD01; genus JBOGFI01. Next base: position 16,131 of record JBOGFI010000001.1, read on the forward strand.
CCGACGGAGAGGGTCCCGAGGACGGCGTTGAGGAGCGAGCCGGCCACGGGCAGGTTGTCGGGGATGGGGGTGTGCCGGACGAACCAGAACAGCCCGGCGAGGATCGCCGGGTAGCCGATCGGGTAGTAGGCGGTGGGCTCGCCGGTGAGGTAGTTCACGTAGCCGTCGCCCGCCGCCAGCTCCTTCCCGTAGTAGTAATAGGAGTAGGCATCCCCCCCGATCGCCCTGATCGGTTCCTGGGTGGCATAGAGCGCCCAGGCCAGGCGAACGCCGGCAGCTGCCACGAGGATCGCGACCAGCCATCGTCGCTGCGCCGGGGTGAGCCCCCCGGCAGGGCCGGGCGATGCGGGGTGCCCCTCGGCCGCCGTCCCCTCGCGGTGCTCGGCTTCCACGGTTGCCATCCAGATGTCGGACGATTCGCTCGGGATCTACCGACGGTACGCGCGATCCGACGTGGGCTCGGCGCGCGTGGCCGACGATCGCAGCGACCGTATATCTTGCGGCGCCCGGAGAGCGGCGACAGGCCATTCGTATACTTGGCCTCCGTGAGTCCCACTCGCGCGCCCGGCGTCTCGCTCCCGGACGCCGGCGCGGATGGCCAACGCGCTGGAGGTGACCCCGAAACCGGGCCTCGGGCCGGGCGCACTCGAGGGCCGTCACGGCCCGCGACCGCGGGGCGTCGAACGGCGCTGATCGTCGCCGGGCTCACGGCGATGCTCGCGATCCCACTCTTCGTCGCGCTGGGGGTGCTTCGCCAACCACGGTGGTACCCGACACTCGACCTGGCCTGGACCGAGCTGCGGGTGCGCGACGTCTGGAGCACCAACCCGCCCCTGGTCGGTCTGGCCGGTCGGATCGGTACGGGCGCGGAGGGGAGCCACCTCGGGCCGCTCAGCTTCTACGCCATGTGGCCCTTCTACCGGCTCTTCGGCGCCGGCTCCTGGGCCTTGCAGGCGGCCGCGGTCTCGCTGCACGTCCTGGCCATGGGCGCCGCGCTGTGGATCGCCCATCGACGCGGGGGCGTCCGGCTCGTCCTCGGCGCCGCGGTCGTTCTGGCGATCCTCGCCCGGGCCCACGGGGCCGGCACCCTGACCGAGCCGTGGAACCCCTGGTTGCCGTTGATGTGGTGGATGGTGTTCCTGCTGGCGGTCTGGTCGGTCGTCTGCGACGACCTCCCGATGCTGCCGGTCGCCGCGTTCGCCGGTTCCTTCTGCGTGCAGACCCATATTCCCTACTTGGGGATCACCGCGGGCCTGGGGGGGCTCGCGCTTGGCGCCGTCGCCCTGCGGGCCTACAGCCGGCGGCAGGACCCGGCGACACGACGCCGCGTCGTGAGGTGGGTGTCGATCGCGGGGGCAGTCGGCGTGGTCGTGTGGCTGCCTCCGGTGATCGATCAGCTCACCGGCTCGCCCGGCAACCTCACGGTCGTACGGGACCACTTCAGCGACCCCCCGGAACCGGCGATCGGTGCGCGGGAGGGCATCGAGCTGCTGCTGGTCAACCTCAACCCCTGGAGGCTGGTGCCCCATTTGGTGCCGGATACCTGGGTGTTGCGGCCATCGCTTCGTCCTGGATCGGTGCTGCTGGCCGGGTGGGCGACCACGGTCGTCGTCGCCTGGCGGCTCCGGCACCGGGCGCTGCTGCGCCTCCACCTGGTGCTCGGGGTTGCGCTGGTGCTGGCGGCGGTGTCGATGAGCCGCATCTTCGGCTTCGTCTGGTACTACCTGGTGCTCTGGGCCTGGGGGATCGCGGTCCTGATGCTGCTCGCCGTCGGCTGGACGGTGGGGACGCTGGTGGGCAGGCGCCTGCGCGGCCGGATCCGCGGTCGGGCAGTGACAACGGCGACGCTCGCGTTGGCCGGCGTCACCGCACTCTCGACCCTCCTGTTCACCATCGACGCCGCCTACGTCAACCCTCCCGCCCCCGACCTCTCGCGGGTCACGGCCGCGCTCGCATCGCCGACCGCCGCCGCGCTGGAGGAGGGCACGGCTCCCGGCAGCGGCCGGGACGGGCGCTACCTCGTCACGTGGGACGACCCGATCTCCCTCGGCTCGACGGGGTTCGGCCTCCTGCTCGAGCTCGAGCGTCGGGGCTTTGACGTCGGGGCGGCCGAGTTCTACCGCGTGTGGGCCACGCCGCACCGGGTGCTGGACCCCGCAGAGGCCACTGCCGAGGTGCATCTGGCGGTCGGCGCCGACATCCGAACGTGGCGGGCCAAGCCGGGCGCGGAGCAGGTCGCGTACGTCGATCCGCGCAGCCGGGACGAACGGGTTGAGTACGGGCGACTGCGCGCCCGGGCCGTCGACGCGCTGAACGCGGCCGGGCTGTCCGACCTCGCGCGAGGTGTCGACGAGAACCTGTTCACCACCAGCCTCGACCCGAGGGTGCCGAAGCAACCTCGCGACCTGATGGTCCGCATGCTCGGTCTCGGGCTGCCGTCGGCAGTGTTCGTCGGCCCCTCCGGCATCGACGGGTGATCCCGGGCGCGACGTCCTCGGAAGAGGAGACCGCGCGGTCGGACGGTGCCGTGAGCCGCTCGCCGAGCGTCGTCGCGTCCGCCGAGAACGGCGTGTCCCGACTCGCCTCGCGCCTGTTCCTGGCCTCCGCGGCCCTCGCGCTGTTGCCCATCGCCGTTGCCACGGCCCGTGCGATTCGCCGCGGGTGGCTCCCCGTCGGGGACAACGCCTTGCTCGCCATCCGGACGCGTGACGTTCTGACCGAGCACCACCCGCTGCTGGGCACGTGGTCGTCGGCGTCGAGGGCCGCAGCCATCGAGTTCAACAATCCGGGGCCGCTGCTCTACGACGTCCTGGCGCTGCCCGCGCGGCTCTTCGGCGGCGGCGCCGGGGTCGCGGTCGGCGTCGGCATCGTCAACGGCTTGGCCGTGCTCGGCATCGCGGTCGTCGCCCATCGGCGGGGTGGTCCGCTCCTGGCGACGGCCGCAATGGCGGTCACGGCCGCGTTGTCCTGGGCCATGGGCAGCGAGGTGCTCTTCGAGCCCTGGCAGCCCCACAGCATGCTGCTGCCCTTCCTGTGCTTCCTGATGCTGGTCTGGTCACTCGCGTGCGGCGACGTGGTCACCCTGCCGTGGGCCGTCGGCGTGGGCAGCGTCGTCCTCCAAACGCACCTGAGCTACGGGTACTTGGTGCCGGCGCTCGGAGCATGGGGTGTGCTCGCCCTCATCCTGGAGCTCCGCAACCGGGCCCGGCGCGACCCCGGTTCGTGGCCCCGGCTGCGCCGACGGGCGATGGGGGCAGCGGTGATAGCGGGCTTCGTGTTCACCGCGTCCTGGGCGCAGCCCCTCGCCGAGGCGTTCACCAGCGACGGCGAGGGGAACCTCTTCCGGCTGAGGCGCGGCATCAGCGGCTCCGCCGCGACGGTCGGCTATGGCCGAGGGGCGCGGCTCATCGCCAGCGTGGTGTCCCTACCGCCGTGGTGGTTCCGGCCCTCGTTCAACGAGACCTTCGGGATCTTCGAGGGCTGGCAGACCCCATCCGCCGGACTCGCCGCCACGTCCTTGGCCGTGCTGGCTGTCGCGCTGGCCTGGTGCATCCGGGACGCCCGCCGGCGCCGGGACGGAGTGTCCTCCCGGGCGGTCGCGACCGCCGCCGTCGCCCTGCTCGCCGGGCTGGTCACGGCCGGACGACTTCCGGTCAGCGGCTTCCCCATCGCGCCGCACCAGTTCCGTTGGCTATGGCCAGTCGCCGCCTTCACGTTCTTCGCCGTGCTGGCCACCTTCGCCCGCCGACTCGGACGAAGAGCCCGGCGAGCGACGCGACTGGTAGGTGCGCTTGCCGTCGCCACGGCGGTGCTCGCGGTGCTCAACCTCCCGACCAGCAACCAGACTGGCCAGGGTGGGGGCCCGAACGCGTACCGATGGGCGATCCCCGTGGCCGGGGAGCTCGGCCGCCAGATGGCAGGACTCGAGGGTGAGGGCACGCTGCTCGTCGACCTGAGGGACGCAGGATTCGACGACCCCTCCGGCGCAGCCGTGCTGGCCGAGTTGCAGCATCGAGGTGTCCAGTTCGTCGTCGACGACCCGGTGTTGCTGCGCACGCTGGGGTCGGGCCGACGGTTCGCCGGCAACGCGCAGGCCCGGCTCGTCGTCAAGACCGGGGACGACGCGCAGGTAGCGCCTCCTGGGGCTCGACGGGTCGCCCTGCACGAGAGCCTCACCGCGAGGGAGCAGCTCGAGCTCTCCCGCCTCAAGGTGTCGATCGAGGAGTACATCCGCGACGGTCGCCTCCGAGTCACTCGGGAAGTGGAGGCGGCGCGCCAGGAAGGCGACCCCTCGACGCCTCGTCGCGAGTCTTCCTCGCAGGATGTCGACCCGGAGGCGCTCCTCGCTTCGCGTGAGCTCGTCGCGCTGGTCCGGGTTCGGGGTCTGGTGCTCAACGACAGGTGGGAGCGGCGGTTCGAACGCTACGCCGACCTCCAGACTCGTTGGGACACGCAGAGAGTCGCGCTCTTCGTGGGGCCTCTCGAGGTGGGGGGGTAGCCGCCCGATCCGCAGCCTTAACGCGGTTTATCCTCCCATGGTGTCGATCCCCGCGACGCTGGCCCGCAAGCCGGCCGCGCCCGTACGCCCCGCCGAGGCTCCCTGGCGGCGGTGGGCGGCGTGGGTGGTTCTGGCCGGGCCCGTCCTCCTGCTCGCCCAGCGGGCATGGGCCCAGCGGTGGCTGTCGGACGACGGCTTCATCCACCTGCGGGTCGTGCGGGAGCTCGTTTCCGGCAACGGGCCTGTCTTCAACGCCGGAGAGCGCGTCGAGGCGTCGACCAGCCCCCTCTGGGTCTTCCTCCTCGCGGTCGGCGATGTGCTCACGCCCGTTCGGCTCGAGTGGCTGGCCGTGCTGAGCGGCATCGCGCTCACGCTGGTGGGTGTCGTGCTCGCCGTGCTCGGCGCCCGCCTCCTCGCCCGCGTCCGCTCGGCGGGCGAGTTGCTGCTCCCCGCCGGGCTGGCGGTCATGGCCGCTTGGCCCCCCATGTGGAGCTATGCCTCGAGCGGCCTCGAGACGGGTCTGAGCACCGCGTGGCTGGGCGCGTGCCTGTACCTCCTGGCGAAGTGGGGACGAGGCGACGCGCGCCTCGGGGCGAGCACCGCCGTCATCGTCGGGCTCGGTCCGCTCATCCGGCCGGACCTCGGCCTGTTCTCGGCGCTGTTCGTCGGCGTCGTCCTCCTTGCCGGCGGCCGGCGCGACACCTGGCGGTCACGTCTGCGGATCGTCGGCCTCGTGCTGGCGCTGCCGCTCGCGTATCAGGTCTTCCGCATGGGTTACTACGGCAGCCTGGTGCCCAACCCGGCACTGGCCAAGGAGGCCGGGACCCCGTGGTGGGAGAACGGATGGCGCTACCTTCACCTCACAATCGACCCCTACTGGCTGTGGGTGCCCGGCCTCCTGCTCGCCGTGGGCGCCTACGTACCACTGATGGCGGACCTGGTCTCCGGGCGCCGCCGGCGCCACCTCCTCGTTGCCGGTGCCTTCCTTCTCGGCGGAATCGTGCACAGCGTCTACATCGTTCGCGTCGGTGGCGACTTCATGCACGCGCGGCTGCTGCTACCGGGATTCTTCGCGTTCGCTGCGCCCGTGGCCGTGGTCTCTCTCCGCCGCCGCTACGCCGCGGTCGCGCTGGTGCTGCCCTGGGCCGCCGTGTGCCTGGTGTCGATGCGCGCCTACTCCGACCTACACGAGCCGCATCGCAACAAGGTGACGGTCGAGGACTTTGGCTGGGGCCGCGGCCAGGCCTTCAGCGCGTGGTTCACCGGCGACGGCCTGTACTACAGGCAGAGCCGCCTTCCCGTACCCCCGGCAGACGGCAGGCAGACGGTGGTGGGCGCCGACGGCGTCGGCCTCCCGAGCTACGCCCTGGGCCCCGACGTCTACGTGCTCGACCTGCTCGGCTTGGCCGACCCGTTCACCTCCCACCTGGTGCTCACCGAGCGGGCGATCCTCCCCGGGCACGAGAAGCCCGCACCGGTCGTCTGGGTGGCGGCCCGCTACACCGAACCGGGCGCGCCCGTCGACGAGGAGGACTTCCCCGAGCTGACCACGAACTACGGGATCGTCCCCCTCGACCGGCACCCGCGTGGGAGCTTCGCCGAACGGCTGGCCGTTGCCAGGGCCACCTTGCGCTGCGCGCCGCTGCGCGAGCTGCGAGAGTCCTACACCGGTCAGCTCAGCGTCGGGCGGTTCTTCGAGAACCTCGTCGAGGCGCCGTCCAACACCCGCTTCCGCATCCCGCCCGAGCCGACCGAAGCTCGCGCCGAGCTCTGTCGAGGTCAAGCCGAGTCTTGAACGGGTACGCCTGCCGAGGCGCGGGCCGGCACCGGCTCGTCCGGCATCATCGCGAGCTCGTCTCGAGCGCGGCGGCGGTTCGCCATGCGGCGGATGCCAGCGTCGATGGCCACCGCTGCCAGCACCACCAGCGCGGCCTCGGCAGGAGCCCGGTACCGGCTCTGGGCGAAGGTGAGGGCGACGCTCACGAGGACGATCACTGGGAAGGCCACGAGCGGGAGCAACGGTACGCGCCGCCGCCGCAGCACCAGCGCCCCACCGACGGCCAGCGCCGCGATCACGTAGTAGCTGTACAGCGTGCTCTCCGCCACCCAGCGGTCCCGCTGGGAGAAGAACTGGTCGAACGCGATCTCCTGCCGGGGGTGCAAGAGGCCCGTGATCCGGCCCCAGCGCGCCGCGACGACTGCCGGCAGGCGGTCGCGGTTCGCCCGCACGTAACGAAACGCCTCGCGTCGCACCGCTTCGTCCCGCTCGGAGGGGTCCATCCCGGGCCGGACCACCGAGGCGAACACGTCGCGAGCGCACTCGTAGTTCTTCGACCCGATCTGGGCGCCGTGGTAGGTGGCGTCACAGTTGGCGGCGGCCAACGTGCTGCCGGAGTTCGTGGAGAGGTACACGCGCTCGTCGAACCGAGTGAGGTTGAACACCACCCACGGGGCTAGCGCCACCATTGCCGCCGCACCGCCGGCTGTCAGCCACCGCAGCCGGCGCGGGCGAGCGACACCGCGGGACCGCAGGACGAGCGGGGCGAGCACCAGCGGCACGGTGAGCACGAGCTCGGGCCGTGAGAGGGTCGCCAGCCCGCACCACAGGCCCAGCCAGGCCACCCTGCGTCCGCTCGGACGGTGCCAGAACCGGTAGGCGAGCAGGATCACCATGGCTGTCGTGAACAGCGACATGGTCTCCGACAGCAGCATGCCGTCGTGGACCCACACGTTCGGGTACACCGCCGCCAACACGGCCGCCACGAGCCCGCACCGGGGGCCCGCCACCTCCCGGCCCGCGAGGCCACAGGCGATCACCGTGCCGGTCCCCAGGACGCACGACCACAGCATGTGGACCAGTTGCGACGTACCGCCCGGGTCGACGAACGAGAGCGCGGCCAACCACAGGAGGTACAGCGGGGGGTGACTCGCCGACTGCTCCACGGGCCCCGCCCCCACCACTGTCAACGGCTCGACGAACCCGTGACCGTCGGCGAGGAGCTCGGCGCCGAGGCTGTAGAACAGAGAATCCCCGCCCAGGGGGAGATCGTCCCTCCGGAACAGCAGCACGTAGCCGACCCGCAGGACCAGCGCCGCCACGCTCACCAGCGCCAGCCGCTGGGCGAACCCCCACTTCCACCGCGCCACCGGGGCAAGGTACCAAGCCTTGGAAGGTCGCCTTCGTCGCGCCGCAGCTGGCGGCCTCGCGAGTTCCTATAGCGTGCACTGCACCTACATGAGTGCACACGCGCCGGCGAACGCGGCCGAGCTCGACGTGACCGTCGTGCTGCCCGTCTACAACGAGAAGGGGCACGTGCGGGCCGAGATCGACCGCATCCGGGTCGCCCTGGAGGCGTCGCCCTACTCGTTCGAGATCGTCGTCGTCGACGACGGCTCCGACGACGGCTCGAGGGAGCAGCTCGGCGAGATCGAGGGCATCCGGCTCATCCGGTTCGCGCAGAACCGGGGGTCGGGCTCGGCCCGCAAGGCCGGCACCCACGCCGCCCGCGGCCGGGTGGTGGTGTGGACCGACGCCGACATGACGTATCCCAACGAGGAGATCCCCGAGCTCGTCGAGGAGCTCGACGGCTGGGACCAGGTGGTGGGCGCCCGCACGTCGGAGCAGGGGACGGCCAAGCTCGCCCGGGTGCCGGCCAAGTGGTTCATCCGGCGGCTGGCCAGCTACCTGGTCGAGACCCCGATCCCCGACCTCAACTCGGGCCTGCGGGCATTCCGGGCCAGCGTCGCCCGCCAGTACCTGCATCTCCTGCCGCCCGGGTTCTCGTGTGTGACGACCCTCACCATGGCGTTCCTGGCCAACGGCTACTCGGTGAAGTACGTCCCGATCGTCTACGCCCCCCGGGCCGGCCGCTCGAAGTTCCACTGGTGGCGCGACACCCGCCGCTACCTCACCCAGGTCGTCCGTCTCGTGCTCTCGTACAACCCGCTACGGATCTTCCTGCCCGTGGGGCTCCTGCTGACGGTGATCGGCCTGGGCAAGCTGGGCTACGACTGGGCGACCAAGGACTTCCGGCTCGCCGCCAACACGCTGTTCGTCCTGTTCGCCGCTTTCCAGGTCTTCGCGATCGGCCTGCTCGCCGACCTGTTCGTGCGTATCTCCAAGCCGCGCGACGAGGTCGACCCGGCGTCGCTGTGACCGAGGCCGACGCCGTTCCCACCGGCAACACCTACGACAAGTACGCCAGCACGAACCCCATCGAGCGACGGCTGATGGCCGCGTTCCTCGCCCGGCTCCAGGGGTCGTTGCCGGCCCGGCCGCCGTCGAGGATCCTCGAGGTGGGCGTGGGCGAGGGTGAGGTCGCCGGACGGGTCGCCGAGCGGTACCCGGCTGCGTTCGTGGCCGGCATCGACCTGCCCGACCCGACCCTCGCAGGCCAGTGGGCGTCGAGGAGCCTCCCGGCTGCCTTCGGTGATGTGTTGGCTCTGCCGTTCCTCGATCGTTCGTTCGACTTGGTGTTGGCCATCGAGGTGCTCGAGCACGTGGCCCGACCCGAAGACGCTCTGTGCGAGATCGCGCGGGTCGCGATGGGCGACGTGGTGCTCTCGGTGCCCAGGGAGCCGTTGTGGCGGTTGGCCAACGTGGCCCGGGGGAAGTACCTGTCGGCCTACGGCAACACGCCCGGCCACATCCAGCACTGGAACCGACGCGCCTTCGTCGGCTTGGTCGCTCGCCACCTCGAGGTCACCGCGGTGCACAGCCCGACGCCCTGGACCATGGTGGCCGCCCGGGTGCGTCGCTAGTGGTGGTGCTCCGGTCGGACACGCCGTCCGCTGCCGAAGCCAGGGCGTCTCGACTGGCCGTCCGCCTGTCGTTGGCCACCGTGCTCGCGGCGCTCCTGCCCATAGCCGTCGCCACGACCCGCGCAGTCAACCGCGACTGGATTCCGGTCGGCGACCACGCCTTCTTTGTCATCCGGGCGCGTGACGTCCTCACCGGCCATCATCCCCTGTTGGGGACGGGGTCGTCGGCCTCGCTGTCCGCTGGAACCGATCTCAACCATCCGGGGCCACTGCTCTTCGACTGGCTGGCGCTGCCCGTCAGGCTCTTCGGCGGCGGCGCCGGGCTCGCCCTCGGCATCGCCCTGCTCAACGGCCTGGCGGTGATCGGCATCGCAATCGTCGCGTATCGGCGCGGCGGTCCGCTGCTGACGACGGTGGCCATGGCGATCACGACCGGGCTGTGCTGGGCGATGGGTAGCGAGCTGCTGTTCGAGCCCTGGCAGCCCCACAGCCTCCTCCTCCCTTTCCTGTGCTTCCTGATGCTCGTGTGGTCGATCACCTGCGGCGACCTGGTCGTCCTGCCGTGGGCGGCAGGGGTGGGGAGCTTCATCCTCCAGACCCATCTGAGCTACGGGTTGTTGGTGCCGGTGCTCGGAGCGTGGGCCGTCGTCGGCCTGGTTGTAGCGCTCCACCGCCGCCGCCGCCGCGATCCGGGCTCGTGGCCCGGGCTGCGCCGGCGGTCGCTGCGGGCCGCCGCGGTGGCGGGCCTGGTGTTGGCGGCGTGTTGGGCGCAGCCCCTCGTGGAGCAGTTCACGAGCGACGGTCCGGGGAACCTCACCCGGCTGGCGCACGTCCGCGACCCGGCCTTCGGGACGATCGGCTACGGCCGCGGGGCACGAATCCTCGCCACCGTGGTGTCCATCCCGCCGTGGTGGCTGCGGCCCTCGTTCAGTAACGCGATCAAGGGCTGGCAGGTTCCCTCCCCCGGCCTGGCCGCCGGCTCGTTGTTCTTGCTGGCTGTCGTACTCGCCGGGTGCGCGTGGGATGCGCGCCGTCGCGGGGATCGGGAGGCCTTCCAAGCGGTGGCGACTGCGGCCGTCGTCCTCGTCGGCGGGCTGGCCACGGCAGGACGAGTTCCCTTCGGCAACTTCGGCATCCCGGCGGGCCAGTACCGATGGCTGTGGCCGCTCGCCGCGTTCGTGTCCTTCGCCGTCGTGGCGACACTCGTCCGCAGGCTCGCCCGGCGACCGGTGCGGTCGGCGGTGCTCGTCGGTGCTTTCGCCGTCGCCACGGTGGTGATCGCGGCGCTCAACCTTCCGACCAGCGACCAGGGCACAGCCGCGCAGCCGGAGTCGTTCCCCGCAGTCCGGGAGCTCGGCCGCCAGATGGCAGGGCTCGAGGACCAAGGCACGCTGCTCGTCAGAGTCTCGGCGAGCTTCGAGAGTCCCTACGGCACCGCGGTGATGGCCGAGCTGCAGCGCAGAGGCCTGCCCTTCGTCGTCGACGACGCGGGGCTCGTGCGCCAGCTCGGTCCGGACCGTCGCTTCACCGGCAGCAATGCGCGGGCGCTGCTGTTCGTCGTGACCGGAGACGCGACCGGTGTCGCACCTCGTGGGGCGCGGCGGGTTGCCATGGTTCAGGGACTCAGTGCACCGGAGCAGCTCGAGCTGTCCAGGCTCGAGCAGCGAATCGAGGAGTACGTCGCCGATGGTCGGGTCCGTGTCAACCGGCGGGGCGGGGCGGCGCTCGAGCGGCTCGTGACGGCACGCGGCCAGTCCTCGGGGCAGGGTGGTGATCCGGAAAGGGCCCTCACGCCGCGCGAGGTTGCCGGGCTGGGCCAGGCGGGCTTCCTGGTGGCCGACGACCGATGGGTGCGGCGGTTCGAGCGCTACGCCGACCTCCACGATCGGCGGGACGACGACACGGTGGCACTCTTCTTGGAACCGCTCGGCGACCGAACGAGTCCAGCTCGGTGAAGCACGTCGAGATCGACGCCGATCACGAGGCGTCTCGACTGGCCTTCCGGCTCTCCCTGGGCGCGGTGCTCGCGGCGCTCCTGCCCATAGCCGTCGCGGCGGCGCGCGCCATCCGACAAGGATGGCTCCCGCTCGACGACAACGCCGTGATCGCCATCCGGGCACGTGACGTCCTCAGTAGCCATCATCCCCTCCTGGGGTTGTGGTCGTCGGCCTCCGTGACCCTGGGCACCGACCTCAACCATCCGGGGCCGCTGCTCTTCGACTGGTTGGCGCTGCCCGCCAGGCTCTTCGACGGCGGCGCCGGGCTCGCCTTCGGCATCGCACTGCTCAACGGCCTAGCTGTGGTCGGCATCGCGGTCGTCGCGTATCGCCGCGGCGGTCCGTTGCTGGCGACGGCTGCGACGGCGATGGCGGCCGGCTTGTGCTGGACGATGGGCAGCGAGCTGCTGTTCGAGCCCTGGCACGCCCACTCGGTCCTCCTGCCCTTCCTGTGCTTCCTGATGCTCGTGTGGTCGATCACCTGCGGCGACCTGGTCGCCCTTCCGTGGGCGGCAGGCGTGGGAAGCCTCGTCCTCCAGACCCATGTGAGCTACGGGTTGCTGGTGCCGGCCCTCGGGGCATGGGCCGTCGTCGGCCTGGTGCTCGAGCTGCGCCGCCACCGCCGCCGCGATCCTGGTTCGTGGCCCGGGCTGCGCCGGCGCGCGCTGCGGGCCGCCGCGGTGGCAGGCCTGGTGTTGGCCGTGGGTTGGGCGCAGCCCCTCGTGGAGCAGTTCACGAGCGACGGCCCCGGGAACCTCACCCGGCTGGCGGAGAGCCCCACCAGCTCTGCTCCGACGATCGGTTACGACCTCGGGACGCGGATGTTCGCCAGCGTGGTGTCGCTGCCGCCCTGGTGGGTGCGGCCTTCGTTCCGGGACACGTTGGGCCCATCGAGCGGCTGGCGGCCCCCCTCGCTGCTCCTCGTCGTCACCTCCTTGGCCCTGCTGGCCGGCGTGGTCGCCTGGTGCGCGTGGGACGCCCGTGGCCGCCGCGACCGGGAGTGCTTCCTCGCGGTGGCGACCGCAGTCGTCGGCCTGCTAGCCGGGCTGGCCACGACAGGGCGAACCTTCCGCAGCTCCGTCGGCATTGCGGCGGGACACTTCCGCTGGCTGTGGCCGCTCGCCGCCTTCGTGACCTTCGCCGTCGTCTCGACGCTCGCCCGCCGACTCGCTCGGGGCCCAGCGCCGTCGACGCCACTGGTGGGCGCCTTCGCCCTCGCCACGGTCGTGTTCGCAGCGCTCAACCTCCCGAGCAGCGACCAGGGAAAGACCACGCCCGACTGGCCGATCGCAGCGGCTCGAGACCTCGGCCGCCAGCTAGCGAGGCTGGAGGACGAGGGCACACTACTCGTCCTGCCGCTGTTCACCGATCACTACAAGACGGCGGTGATGGCCGAGCTGCAGCACCGAGGTATCCCCTTCGTCGTCGACGACCCGGGGATGATCCGTCAGCTCGGTCCTTCCCGGCGGTTCACCGGCACCAACGCGCGGGCAGCACTCTCCCTGAGGATCGGGGACGAGGCCCGCGTCGCCCCGCCTGGGGCTCGACGGGTTGCCCTGCACGAGGGACTCACCGCGGAGGAGCAGCTCGAGCTGGCCGCCCTCGAGACGCGAATCGACCGGTACATCCGCGATGGACGGCTCCGCCTCAACCGGCGTGGCCGGGAGGCACTCAGGAATGGCGACCTCCCGACGCTGCGCCGCCAGTCCTGGCGCCAGAGCGTCGACCCGGAGCCGCTCTTCAGCTCGCGGGAGCTCGTCTGGGCGGTCCGGCAGGATCTCCTGGTGCTCGACGACCGATGGGCGCGGCGGTTCGAGCGCTACGCCGAACTCCGGGATCGATGGGACAACGAGACTGTGGCGATCTTCCTGCAGCCGCTCGGCGCCGGGACGAATCCTCCGGACCGGTGAGTTGCCGAATCGCTCGGTACCCAACGGTCGCAGTCAGCCGCACGACCGTACCGACGGCTCGGCGAGAGGGGTGGCCGGTAGAGTGCGCCCCCATGTCGGCTGGCGGGCACGATGACGACCGCGCGCGCCACACTGACGGCGGCTTCAGCCTCGTGGTGCCGCTGTTCGACGAGCAGCAGCGGTTCTGCGAGTACGGCCAG
>JBOGFI010000002.1:0-4570 GCA_050743365.1 Acidimicrobiia bacterium
GGCAGCGAACCCGCTTGGCCCGCGGTCGACGCCTACACCTCCATCCAGCAGGCCCTCGCCGCCAACGACCGCCTCGTGGTGCGCGGCCGCGACTCCGCCGGCCTCCACGTGCTCGTGCGCGATCACGGCCTCGATCTCTCCGACCCTGCCGTCCGGCACCTGCTCGAGGAGCGCTCCCGGGACCCGCTGTTCGGCTCCCGTTCGGTCCGCACTCCTCACGGGCACCTCAGCCTCGTCTACAAGGCTGCGGCCGAGATCGGCGAGCTGGGTGACAACACCGCCGTGCTGCGCGCCGCGATCCGCGACGACTCGCTGCTGCACCTCGCACTCGCCGCCGATACCGCCCAGGCGGCCGTGCTCGCGCACACCCGCTGGGCCAGCGTGGGGATCGTTTCGGAGCCCAACGCCCATCCGCTCAACCAGGAGGAGCGCGGCAACCCTGACGGCCCGTACGTGACCGCTGCGCTCAATGGCGACGTCGACAACTACGCCGACCTCAAGGCGCTCGAGTCGCTGGACATTCCGGGGGAGATCACCACCGACGCCAAGGTCATCCCCACGCTGGTGTCGCATCGCATCGCCCGAGGCGCGGCCGTCGAGGAGGCGTTCCGGGCCACGGCTGCGACCCTCGAGGGCTCGGTCGCGATCGCCGCCGAGGCGGCCGGCGCGGCCGACCTGGTGCTCTTGGCGCTGCGCGGCAGCGGACAGGCGCTCTACGTCGGGCTGGCGGAGGACTGCTTCATGGTCGCCAGCGAGCCCTACGGCCTGGTCGAGGAGACGCCCGTCTACCTGCGGATGGACGGCGAGACCCCCGCCGACCCGCAGCGGCCCGCCGCGACGCGGGGCCAGATCGTCGTGCTCGACGCCGCCGGCGCGGGCACGGTCGCAGGCATCCGTCGCCTTGCCTACGACGGCACCCCGCTGCCTGTCGGCGAGCGCGAGCTCCAGCGCGCCGAGATCACCACCCGCGACATCGACCGGGGAGACTTCCCCCATTACCTGCTGAAGGAGATCTCCGAGTCGCCGGCGTCGTTCCGCAAGACCCTGCGGGGGAGGATGGCGGAGCGCGACGGGCGTCTCGCCGTCGAGCTCGCCCCCGAGGCGGTCCCGCCGGCAGTTCGCGAATGCCTGCGCAACGGCACGCTGCGCCGGGTGGTCGTGATCGGGCAGGGGACCGCTGCCATCGCCGGTCGGAGCCTGGCCGCCGCCCTCACCGCCGCGGCCGGCGATGCCATTCAGGTGGCCGCGCAGCCGGCCACCGAGCTCTCGGGCTTCGGGATGCGCGACGACATGTCGGACACGCTCGTCGTCGCGATCAGTCAGAGCGGCACGACGACCGACACCAACCGCACCGTCGATCTCGTGCGGGCCCGTAAGGCGACGGTGATCTCCATAGTCAACCGGCGTAACAGCGATCTGGTCGACAAGTCGGACGGCGTGCTGTTCACGTCCGACGGGCGCGACGTCGAGATGAGTGTGGCGTCGACCAAGGCGTTCTACGCGCAGGTCGCGGCCGGCTTCCTGCTCGCGCTGGCCCTGGCGCGAGAGGCGGTCTCCGCAGGGTGGGACGGCGACCGCGAGCACGACCTGCTCGCCGCGCTGCGCGACCTGCCCGACGCCATGCGTGCTGTCGTCGAACGGCGGGAGTCGATCGCGGACGTCGCGCAGCGCCACGCGCCCGCCCACCGCTACTGGGCGGTCGTGGGCAACGGCGTCAACAGCGTCGCCGCTCACGAGCTGCGCATCAAGCTGTCGGAGCTCTGCTACAAGTCGATCTCCTGCGACGTCACCGAGGACAAGAAGCACATCGACCTGTCGGCCGAGCCACTGATCCTGGTGTGCGCGACGGGCCTCCGGGGCTCGAACGTCGACGACGTCGCCAAGGAGGTCGCGATCTACCGGGCGCACCGGGCGACGCCGCTCGTGATCGCCACCGAAGGGGAGGACCGGTTCCAGGGCGCGGTCGAGACGATCACGGTCCCCGCCGCGCACCCGGCCCTGGGCTTCGTGCTGTCGACGGTGGCCGGCCACCTGTTCGGCTACGAGGCCGCCCTGGCCATCGACGCCTCGGCGCTGCCGTTGCGAGAGGCGCGGGTGGCGATCGAGGCCGCCGTGTCCGGGAGCGCGGCCCGCGCCGACCACGACCTCCTCGAGCGGCTGGCGCCGGAGCTGGAGGCGCCGGCGGCGCGGTTCCTCGCCAGCCTGCGCACCGGGGGCTACGACGGCCACCTCGAGGCCAGCACCGCGGTCGGCGTCGCTTCGCTGCTCCGCTACGCGACCGGCGCGGTGGCGCTCGACTCGTACCAGATGGAGCACGGCAAGGTCGGGACGCCCAGCACCGTGGTCGAGGACCTCACCGCCGCCCTCACCCGGGGCATCGAGGAGCTGACCCGGCCCGTCGACGCGATCAAGCACCAGGCCAAGACGGTCACGGTGGGGATCTCGCGCTCCGACGAGACGCTGCTCCAGGTGCCACTCGTGCGCGATGTGCTCGCGGCAGGCGTCGCGCGCGACAGCCTCAGCTACCGCGCGCTGCGCACGCTGGCCGACCTCGACCCCGCGATCGAGCGGGTGACCGGGTTCACCCGGTACCGGATCGAGGGAGACGTCGCCCGAGACACCGCCACGGTGCACGTCCTCGACCGCGGCGGCATCTCGGCCGACCTGCCGTCGCGCACCGCCCAGAACCCGGTGTTGCGGGGCACGAAGCACCGCGTCGCGACCGAGCGGGAGGTCACCGTGGCGCGTGGCCGCTTCGACGGGCGCACGATGGTCCTCGTCCCCGAGGTGAAGGGCAACCAGACCACCGGCATCACCCTGCTGCACGCCGGCTTCCGTGACCGGCTCGCGCCCGAGGCGGTCCGGGGCGTGCTCCGGGGCTACCGGGGCCGCTACGCCGCGCTGAAGGACGTGGTCACGGAGACCGAGCCCGCCTTCGACGACGCCCGCCTGGCCGACTTCGACGTGATCGACCTGCTCACCGAGCCCGTGGCCGAGCTCGCCGACCGCTGGAGCGCACCGTGACCGGCGTCCGGAGCTCTGGCGTCGATACGGACCCTCTGCGAGACCAAGTCGACGCCACCGCGGTGGCGGTGGTCGGTGTCGGCACCGACCTGGTCGAGATCGACCGGTTCCGGCTCGCGATGGCACGGCGCGCCCGCCTGGGGGAGCGGCTGTTCAGCGAAGACGAGCGCGCCTACGCCGAGCGTCACCGCGACCCTGCCCCGCGCCTGGCGGTGCGGTTCGCCGCCAAGGAGGCCGTGATGAAGGCGCTGGGCGTCGGCCTCGGCGCGTTCAAGCTCCGCGACGTCGAGGTCGCGCGGCCCAAGGGTGGCGCCCCGAAGCTGGTGCTGCGGGGCAAGGCGGCGGCTCTCGCCGAGCAGCGGGGCGTGACCGGCTGGCACCTCTCGCTCACCCACACCGACTCGATGGCCATGGCCGTCGCCGTCGCCCTCGGCTGACCCCCGAGCAGCCGTGCGCCCCGTCCTCACCCCCACCGAGATGGCCGAGGCCGACCGCCGGACGATCGCCGCCGGCACCCCGGTCGAGGTGCTCATGGAGCGCGCCGGCCGGGCGGTGGCGTGGACGGTGCGGCGGGTGTGCGGCGGGACCTACGGCAAGCGCGCCGTCGTGGTGTGTGGGAAGGGCAACAACGGTGGCGACGGGCTGGTGGCGGCGCGGGTGCTGCGGGGCTGGGGCACGCACGTCGACGTCTTCGAGCTGAAGGGCGGGATCAACCAGGCCCGGTTCGAGCGCGCCCTGCGACGTTCCGACGTCGTCGTCGACGCCATGTACGGCACCGGGTTCAAGGGCGCGCTCGAAGCCGACGCCGCCCGGGTGACGGCAGTGCTCGAAAGCGTTCCTGCGTACAGCGTCTCGGTGGACATCCCCTCCGGGATCGACGGCCTCACCGGCGAGATGAGCGGGGAGGCCTTCTGGGCCGACCGGACGGTGTGCTTCGCCGGGCTGAAGTCGGGCCTGCTGTTCCAACCGGGGCGTGCGCACGCCGGCGACGTCGACGTCGTCGACATCGGCGTCGACGTGGGTGAACCGCTCGTGGGGGTGACCGAGGCGTCGGACGTGGCGCGCGACCTTCCACGGCGAGCCCCGGAGGCCCACAAGTGGCAGAGCGGCGTCATGGTCGTCGGCGGCTCCGGGGGCATGACCGGGGCGCCGCTCTTCGCGAGCCACGCCGCCATGCGTGCGGGCGCCGGGATCGTGTGGTGCTGCGTGCCCGCCGAGGACACGGCGGCGGGCGCCTCCGGGTCCGAGGTCATCACCAGGGCCATGCCCGCCACCGCCGCCGGCGCCCTCGACGAGGCCGCCGCGACCGCCGTGCTCAAGGACGTCGAGCGATTTCGCTGCCTCGTCCTCGGCCCCGGCCTGGGGCGGGAGGAGGCGACCGCGGCGGCGGTGCGCCGGATCGCGGCCGAGGCGCCGGTCCCGCTCGTGCTCGACGCCGACGGCCTCAACTGCCTGGCCCGCGACCTCGACCTCCTGCGGGTGCGGACCGCGCCGACGGTGCTCACGCCGCACGCAGGGGAGTACGAGCGGCTGACCGGCGCGCCGG
>JBOGFI010000003.1:0-10302 GCA_050743365.1 Acidimicrobiia bacterium
GGCCAGCACCTTGATCGCCACGGCCGTCTCGAGCGCGTCGTCCTCGGCGAGCACGACGGTCGCGAACGTGCCCGTTCCGAGGAGACCCTTCGTCCGGTAGCGCCCGATGGCGGGCGGCAAGCGCATCCGGCCGGCCCTCCTCCGCCTCGGTAGACCGAAGCTGAGAGCTTAGGGCATTACTACGCTCTGTGAGACCGGTGGCCGCATATGTGAGACGGCGAACACTGTCCGTGGCAATAGCTCGCGACCAGAGCTCGACGCGTAACGGGAGTTACCGGCCTCAGGCAGGCAGAGCGCGGGATTCGCGCAGCGTCACCGCCAGGCGAGCGCGTGCCCGCGCGATGCGCGAGCGGACGGTGCCCGGCGGCAAGTCGAGCCGCTGGCCGATCTCCTCGTACTCGAGCTGGTCGACCTCCCGGAGCAGCAGGGCCTCCCGGAAGACCGCTGGCAGAGCCTCGATCGCCTGGTCGAGGGCGACCCGGTCGGTGACGAGCGAGCTCAACGAGCGGGTGATGCCCGAGCGGTCCTCGGGCATGGCGCCGTCGGGCTCGTATCGGCGTCCCTGCCGGACCGTCGCCATGGCGGCGTTGCGGGCGACGCGGTGCAGCCAGGTCGTGAAGCGAGCCTCGCCCCGGAACGTGTGGATCCCTCGCGTGACCGCCACGACCGTCTCCTGGGCGGCGTCTTCGACGCCGTACGGGTCGCTCAGCACCGACCAGATCGCCCCGTGGGCCAGGCGGTACCGGTCGACGACGTAAAGAAGCTGCTCGAGGGACTCGCCCGAGCCCGCAGCGGCCGCTCGAGCTATGGGCCCGAGTACGGCGTCGACACCGGCCCAGTCGCGCTCGTCGACGAGGTGTTGGAGTTGGTCACCGAGATCGCCTCGCGCGGTTCCCCGCGCTGCCTCTCCTCGCACACCGGCACCGTAGCCGCGCCCTGCGGTCAGGCTGACCTCGCCGAACGGCCGACAGCAAGACCTAGGCTGTCGCGCGACGGGACGTTGGCGGCGACCACGGGCGGGCTTTCAGGCGCGGCCGCTTCCGGGGGTGCTCAGGTGAGTGATCGGGAACCCACCCGCTCCAATTCGCTGGTGGCCAGTCCGGGCGACTCCCGGTTCCTCGACACCCTCGCCCGACGGTTCTACGCGGTGATGTTCACCGACATCAAGGACTCCACCGGGTACTACACGAGGGCCGGCGACGTCGCTGGTCGCCTCAAGGTGCGGCGCCACGACGAGCTCCTCTACCCGATCGTCGCGGAGCACGCCGGCCAGGTCGTCAACCACACCGGCGACGGACTGCTCGGGGCCTTCGACGAGCCGAACGACTGTTGCCGGGCCGCCGTCGTCATGCAGCAGGCTCTCGCGCGCCAAAACGAAGAGGTGGGCGACAAGGAAGACGAGTTGCACGTGCGCGTCGCTGCTCACGCCGGCGTGGGTCTACGGGACCCGGACAACGTGTTCGGCCAGATCGTCAACGCGGCGGCCCGCATCCAGCTCGTGGCCGACCCGGACCAGATCGTGATCTCCGGCGCGCTGTACGCCCACCTGGGTGAGGGGCTGCAGCAACGCTGCAGCTTCCTCCAGGAGCGCGAGCTGCGCGGCACCGGCCAGGTGCACCGCCTGTACGAGCTGGCGTGGTCGGCGGGCGAGCCGCTCCTCCCGCAGTCCTGGGGAGCGGAGCCGTGGCTGCCGACGAGCTCGTCCGCGCCCATTCGGGTCGACCGGTTGCGGGCCCATCCGGTGACGGCCCTGTGCGTCGACATCGAGCAGAGCAGTGCGCTCCGGGATCGGCTCGCCGGCGCCATGCCGGCCGTGCTCCGCCGGTACGAGGAGATCGTGGGCGCGTCCGTCGAGCGCTTCGGGGGCAACAGCCAAGGTGTCGCCGGCGACACCGTGCGGGCGACCTTCGGCGACGCCGGCCTCGCCTGCCACGCGGCCGTAGAGGTCCAGCGGGCGCTCACGACCGAAGATTGGTCGCTGAGCGCAGGGGGGCTGGACACACTCCGCGCCCGCATCACCATTCACAGCGCCGTCGAAGGCGAGTCGGACCAGGAGGTGATCGAGCGCGCCGCCCGGTTGAGCTCGGCCGGGCACGGCGGACAGATCCTGCTGACGGCCGATGCGTACGGAGCGCTGCGCGATCGCCTCCCCGAATCACTCGAGATCCGGGCCTACGGGAACAGGGTGCTCCAGGACCATCGGTACTCCGAGAGCATCGTCGAGTTGGTCGTGCCCGACCTGCCGGCGACGGATCCGGTCCTCCGGACGTCACCCGAGCGTGCGCCGAGCCACCGGATCCGGTTCGGCGCTCGGGCCGACGAGCGACCGGCGGCGCAGGTCCTGGAGAGCGTGCTCGCCGCAGTACGAGCGGACGGCGGCGTGGTCACCGTGAGCGACCACGAGGCCCGCGCCCTCGCCCGAGAGAAGCCGGCCGACCTGGAGCGCTACCGCGTCAGCCGGGTGATCGAGTGGTCGCAGCCCCGTTACCAGCTCGACTCGCGCTTCGTGCAGCTCAGCCTGCTCGTCGACAAGGGAGAGGCCGCCGAGGGTGAGCGCTGGCGGGTGAGCGAGCGGCCGATCGAGGACGTCCGGGACCTGCTCGTGGAGATCGACGAGCCGGCCGCGGTCGTGCTCGGACCACCGGGAGCGGGCAAGAGCACGATCCTGCGACGGCTCGAGCTGGATGCGTCGCTCGCAGGTCTGCGCAGCGGAGCGGAGACGGCCGTGGTGCCGTTCTTCGTGCCGCTCAACCAGTACCGACCCGAGCAAGACGGCGAGTTCCCCGCGCCGGGCGACTGGCTGCGCGAGCTCTGGGCGACTCGCTACCCCGCACTGCCGTCGCTCGCCGCGCTCGAGCAGCAGAGCCGCGTGCTCTACCTGCTCGACGGCCTCAACGAGATGCCGACGTCGGGCGAAGCGGACTTCCGGCGCTGCATCCGGCTGTGGAAGAGGTTCGTCGAGGGCAGCCTCGACCGGGCGTCGGGCAACCGGTTCGTGTTCTCGTGCCGGAGCCTCGACTACTCGGCCCCGCTCTCGTCGCCCGGCCTGCGTGTGCCGCAGGTGCGTGTCGAACCCATGACCGACCGTCAGGTACGGCAGTACCTCAAGCTGTATTCGCCGTCTCACTGGGTCGACATCTGGGAGGAGATCTCGGGGTCGAACCAGCTCGACCTGTTCCGGTCCCCCTTCTTCCTGAAGCTGCTCGTGGACCAGGTGGAGACCCAGGGCCAGATCCCCAAGGGGCGGGCCGGGCTGTTCACGGGGTTCGTGCGCCAGGCGGTCAGGCGCGAGCTGGAGCGCGACAACAAGCTGTTCGACGACGAGGCGCTGATCGCGGCGCGGGACCGCCGGCGCATCGTCGCCTGGCAGTGGACCGACCCATACGCACTACCCGCGCGCGGGGCTCTCGTGCCCCTGCTCGAGCGCCTGGCCTACGCGATGCAGCAGTCAGACGCCGGCACCGAGGCCTCGCAGGTGCGCGTCCACCTCGACGTCGCGCTCGACATCATCGACCACGACCGAGGTGAGGCCGTCCTGATGGCGGGCGCGGCCCTTTCGATCCTCGACGAGAGCAGCGCCGAGGAGGTGCTGTTCACGCATCAGCTCGTCCAGGAGTACTTCGCCGCTCGCCGGCTGGCCACGGGTCTCGACGTCGAGCTCGTGCGCCTACCCTGGCGCGCCCTCGAGGTGCGGCCGAGCCTGCCCGAGGTGGTGGCGTCCCTCGCGCCCGCCGACCCGCTGCCACCGCTCCCTGGCACCGGGTGGGAGGAGACGACGCTGCTCGCCGCGGCCATGGCGCCCAACCCCGACCGGTTCATCCGCACGGTCGCCGACGTGAACCTCGTGCTGAGCGGGCGGTGCGCCGCGCAACCCGAGCTCGGGGATCGCCTTGCGCCCGAGCTGACGACCGAGCTTCGCCGCCGCCTGGCCGCCCGAAGCCGAGACGCCCAAGCCGACCTGCGGGCCCGGATCGCCGCCGGCCTCACGCTCGGCCGGCTCGGGGGACCGCCGTTCGAGCTGGGCATCGGGCCCCGGGGGCCGTACCTGCTGCCGCCGGTCGTCGAGATCGAAGGCGGTCCTTACGTCATCGGCAGCGACACGCCGTACCGGGACCGGGGCCATCCCCACCACGAGGAGACGCCGACCTGCACGGTCACGCTGGAGCCGTTCGCCATCGGCAAGTTCGCGGTCACCAACGGCGAGTGGAGCTACTTCATGGCCGGGGGTGGTTACGACGACGAGCGTTTCTGGGACGGCGACGAGGCCCGAGCGTGGTACCACGGCGAGGGGACGGTGGTGAACGTCCGCAACATGGCCCGCTTCTGGCGGAAGCGCTTCCTCGAGGATCCCGAGCTGGTGCAGCGCGAGTACGAGAGCGACCGCATGGAGCCGTCCACCTACGAGCTCTGGAACCGGCGCCTCAACATGGACGACGAGGAGTTCGAGCATCATCTCGCCGAGTCGTTCCCAGCCGGCCGTCTGCGCGAGCCGCGCTTCTGGCGGACACCACGGTTCAACAACCCGATGCAGCCCGTCATCGGCATCAGCTGCTTCGAAGCCCGGGCCTACACCCGCTGGCTGGCCGAGCAGTCCGGGCTGCCCTTCCGTCTCCTCACCGAAGCCGAGTGGGAGGTGGCGGCCCGGGGCCGCGAGGGCCGCCGGTTCGCCTACGGCAACACGTTCGACCCACTCCGCGGCAACACCGTCGAGACACACGTGCGCGCCCCGACGCCGGTGGGCGTGTTCCCCGAGGGCGACACCCCCGAGGGTGTCGCCGACATGACCGGCAACACGTACGACCTCACCGCCAGCCTGTGGGGTGACGACCCCAACGAGACCAGCTGGCCCTACCCCTACGACCCACGTGATGGGCGGGAGGAGCACGACATGCCCGTCACCGTGAGCCGCGTGGGGCGCGGCGGAGCGTGGTACCTCGGGGAGGTCCATGCGCGCGCCTCGTATCGGGGACGGGACCGGTACGAGCTGCGTCCCGACGACTGGCTCAACTATCGCGGCTGCAGAGTGGCGCTGGCGCGCAGTTGACTGGACCGGAACTCAGGGGAGAGCGGGTGGTTGGGACGGCACTGCAGTCTCGATCGACCATGCACGCGTCTCCGGTGGCATGACCAGGCTCGTCCCCTCGATCGGATGGGGACTGGCCGTTGGTGCGAGCCTGCTCGTGGGCGCTCTCGCCGCGGCTCGGATCACGCTGCCCGAGCGCACGGCCGCCACCATCACCGCCTTCGGCGGCGGCGTCCTTCTCGCTGCCGTTGCGCTGGAGCTCGTGCCCGAAGCCGACGAACGGGCTGGTCTCGGGCTCACCGCGCTCGGGCTCCTGAGTGGGACCGTCCTCTACGTCGGGGCCGACGCGTGGCTGTCGCGCCGGGAGTCTTCCGAGGCAATGCGTCGCTCGGGCCACGCCGCCGCGGCTGGGCAGGCGATGATGATGCCGTCGAGCCATGGCGAGGCGGCTCGCGGAGAAGCCATTGCGGCGGGGATCTTCGTCGACGGTGTTCCCGAGTCGATCGCGCTCGGCCTGACCGTGGCCGAGGGCAGCGTCGGCGTTGCCTTGCTGGTCGGCGTGCTCGTGGGGAATCTCGTGGAGTCCTACGGGGCGGTGAAGCCGATCCTCGCCGGCGGCTATCTGCTCAGTTGAGTCGGCGAGCGCCACTCTGGAGCGGACAACGGAACTCGAACCCGCGACCTCACGGCCGGCCCTTGACAACAACCGTTGTCAGAGGGATAGTGGCCGGCATGCACGACGTCGAGGTCATCGAGGACCCGGCCGCCGCCGCGGTGGCCCTCGACCCGATGCGGGCCCGGCTGCTGGCCGAGCTCGTGGAGCCCGGCTCGGCCGGCGCCCTCGCGCTTCGAATCGGCATCCCCCGGCAGAAGCTCAACTACCACCTCCGGGCGCTCGAGGCGCACGGCCTGCTGGAGCTGACCGAGGAGCGCAAGTGGGGCGGTATCACCGAACGGGTGCTGCGGGCCACCGCCGCCACCTACGTCGTCTCGCCCGCCGCCCTCGCCGAGACCGCGGTGGACCCCGATCAGGCCGCCGATCGGCTCTCGGCCCGCTACCTCGTGGCCCTCGCGGGCCGCTTGGTGCGCGAGGTCGGCAGCCTCGCCCGCCGCGCCGACGCCGCCGGGAAGCGCCTGCCCACCATGGCCATCGACACCGAGATCCGCTTCCACTCGGCTGAAGACCGCGCGGCGTTCGCCGACGAGCTCACCGCCGCCGTGCTCGATCTCGCAGCTCGCTACCACCACGACGACGGGCGACCGCACCGCCTCGTCGTCGCCGCCCACCCCAAACCAGAGGAGACCCCATGACAACGCCCGATGTCCCCCTCCGCATGGAACTGACCTTCGAGCTGCCGGGCCCGCCCGAGCAGGTGTGGGACGCCATCGCCACCGCCAACGGCATCAGCGGCTGGTTCATCCCCACCGACGTGGAGGAACGCCAAGGCGGCGCGATCTGCTTCCACATGGGCGAGGACGAATCGGCCGGTACGGTCACCGGCTGGGACCCCCCGGGCCGATTCGTCTACGAGGAGCCCAATTGGGCGGCACTCACCGGGCACGAACCGACATCGGTCACCCCGCTGGTCACCGAGTTCCTCGTCGAGGCGCAGTCGGGCGGCACGTGCGTGCTCCGGGTCGTGAGCAGCGCCTTCGGCACCGGCGCCGACTGGGAGCAGGAGTTCTTCGACGACATGGAGAGGATGTGGACGCCGTTCTTCGACAACCTCCGCCTCTACCTCACCCACTTCCCGGGCCAGCGGGTCACCTCGCTGTCCGTCGACGCCGACGTACCGGGCGCCGCCGACACCGTGTGGTCGGCCCTGCGCCAGGCGCTCGGCGCCGAAGACGTCGGGCAACCGGTCGAGGCTCGCGGCCTCACCGGGCACGTCGAGCGGATCGGCACGCCGCCGGGGCCGAACGAGCTGCTGCTGCGGGTCACCGATCCCGTCCCCGGCTTCCTCGGGTTCGCGGCCTTCGACAAGGGCGACGGCGTGACCTCCGCTCGGATCGAGGGCTACCTCTTCTCCGAGGACGCCCCCGCAGTCGTCGAGCGCGAACAGCCCGCATGGAAGGCCTGGCTACAGAGCTTGCCGGTCCCCGCGGCCTGATCGGCGTCGACGATTCCCCGCCTACGATGCTCCCTGGGGCAGGGTTTCGTCGTTGGTGCCGATGGTCGACAGGGGTAGCGCCGAATGCCTGATCTCGCAGCAACAGATGACGCGACCCGGAGCACGGCAACGCCCGGGTCCGGCGAGCTGGAGCTCCGGCTGGAGCAGCATCGGGTCGAGCTGACCGGTTACTGCTACCGGATGCTGGGATCGGCGTTCGAGGCGGAGGACGCGGTCCAGGAGACGTTGGTGCGGGCGTGGCGCGGCTTCGATCGTTTCGAGGGCCGATCGGCGCTGCGGTCCTGGCTCTATCGCATCGCGACCAACGTGTGCCTCGACATGCTGAACGGAAGGCAGCGTCGCGCCCGGCCCATGGACCTCGCGTCTCCCTCGACCGCGGAGTCGCCCCTTGGCGCCGCGCTCCCCGAGGTGACGTGGATCGAGCCGATCCCGGACGGCCGCGTCCTGCCCGCGGATGGCGACCCGGCCGAGCTGGCGGTCTCGCGCGAGACGGTCCGGCTCGCGTTCGTCGCCGCGCTGCAGCACCTCCCCGCCCGCCAGCGGGCGGTGCTGATCCTCCGGGAGGTCCTGCGCTGGAAGGCCGACGAGGTGGCGGAGCTGCTCGACACCACGGTCGCGTCGGTGAATAGCGCGCTCCAACGAGCCCGCTCGACGCTCGCCGACCGCAACGTCACCGCCGCGGATCCGGTCGAGCCCAAGGACGACGCTCAGCGGGCGCTGCTCGCCCGCTACGTCGACGCCTTCGTGCGCTACGACCTCGACTCGATCGTCTCACTCCTCCACGAGGACGTGGAGCAGTCGATGCCGCCCTACGAGCTCTGGCTGCGGGGCCATGCCGACATCCGCAAGTGGTGGCTCGGGCCCGGCATCGGCTGTCGCGGGTCGCAGTTGGTCCCGACCGTCGCGAACGGTCTGCCGGCGTTCGGGCAGTACAAGCCCAGTGGTCTGGGAGGCAGTCTCGAGCCGTGGGCGCTTCAGGTCATCGAGATCTCAGCCGGTCGGATCAGCGGGATGACCTTCTTCCTGGACACCGCTCGCCTGTTCCCCCTCTTCGGTCTGCCCCCTCGGCCCGAGCCGTAGCCCCGCACAGAGCGGCACGACGTCGCACAGCCCCATCAGGGAGAGCAGCTCCTGCAGCTCGCACGAGGAGTGGCGGAGCCGGACCTGGCGCCCGAGCTGCCGAGCAGTGAGTTGCAGCCGGGCCAAGGCATCGACCGTGACGGCATCCGGGTCGACGAGCGCGCCCACGTCGCAGACGACCACCTCGGCGCCGCTACCCTCCAGCACCACGCGGAGGCGCTCGCAGAGCCCTGGAACATCGCCGCGAGCGATGGGGCCGCCGATGCCCAGGACGATCGTGGCCGTACCCATTTCCGGGAAAGACCGGTCCGCCGGGCGAAACTCATCGCCCTCTGTCGATCCGGGGCGAGCTCGTTCGTCGGTTCAACCGATGAGTTCTCCATCGCCGCGTGGTCTAACTACCGAGAGCCGAGACGAGAGGAGGGCACGATGAGTCTGCCGCGGACCGTGTTACCGGACGAGTGGCTGGTTGCTCGTAAGGAGCTCCTGGCCGAGGAGAAGGCGATGACCCGGGCGCGTGACGCGCTCAACAGGAAGCGGCGCGAGCTGCCCATGGTCAAGATCGAGAAGGACTACGTCTTCGAGGGCCCCGACGGCAAGGCCAGCCTGCTCGACCTCTTCGACGGCCGCCGCCAGCTCATCGTCGGTCACTTCATGTTCGATCCCAGCTGGGACGACGGCTGCCCGAGCTGCTCGGCCGGAGCCGATGAGATCTCGAAGGGTCACCTCGAGCATCTGCACGCCCGTGACACCTCGTTCGTCTATGTGTCCCGGGCGCCGCTGGCCAAGATCGAGGCGTACAAGGCCCGCAGGGGCTGGACCTTCCCCTGGTACTCGTCGTACGGCAGCGACTTCAACTACGACTTTCACGTCACGATGGACGAGTCCATCGCACCCGTCGAATACAACTACCGGACCAAGGCCGAGCACGAGCAGGCGGGCACTTCCATCTACGTCGAGGGCGACCGGTCCATCGAAGATCCTGGCCGCAGCTGCTTCCTGCGAGACGGCGACACCGTCTTCCACACGTACTCCGTGTACGCCCGGGGCCTCGAGACGATCGGCGGCTCCTACTACATGCTCGACGAGACCGCGCTCGGCCGGCAGGAGGACTGGGAGGAGCCGAAGGGTCGTGCGACCGGCGCGCACGCGGCTGACCCGTCGTTCCCGTCGTAGCGACGGGCGGGTCGATCCCGGGGTGGTTCTCCTTCGCTCTCAGCGGTCGGGCAGCAGGAACGGGCGAACACCGCCGTCCTCACGAACGCCAAAGGCTACGTAGGATCACCGCATGAGCGTGCAACTCAACCACACCATTGTCTGGTGCCGCGACAAGCAGAGATCGGCGACGTTCCTCACCGAGATCCTCGGCCGGCCGACTCCTACCAGCTTCGGGCCCTTCCTAGTCGTCGAGGTCGACAACGGCGCCTCACTCGACTTTCACGAGATGGACGGCGAGATCGCCTCCCAGCACTACGCCTTCCTGATCGGTGAGGCGGACTTCGACAACATCTACGGCCGCATCCGCGACCGGGGGCTCGAACACTGGGCCGACCCGGGCCGCACCCAGCCCGGCGAGATCAACCGCAACGACGGGGGCCGGGGCGTGTACTTCGAAGACCCCGACGGCCACCTCCTCGAGATCATTACCCGCCCCTACGGCAGCGGCGGCTGATACCAGCGGCCGGTAGCCGCCGTGGGACGCTCAGGAGTCGTCGTCGGCGTCGCCACTGCGGCCGTGCTTCCAGTAGCCGCGCACCGAGGCCTGGGCGCGGGGCAGCCCTCGGTCCGCGAAGAGGTGGCGGCGGATGCGCTGCACCGCCGCGGCTTCGCCGGCCGCCCACACCCGGGTGTCGGGGACGAAGCTCGCAACGCCGACGGCGGCGACGAGGGCGTTGCCAGGAGACGCTCCGGGCGGCAGGTCGCACCACTCGACGGACGCGCGTGCATGGTCAGGCAACGCCAGCCGGGCGTCACGGTGGGCGACCTCGATGTGCACCTGCACCGGCCTCTCGGCGGGCAGGGCCTCGAGCAGCTGACTGACGGCGGGGATCGCGGTCTCGTCACCGG
>JBOGFI010000004.1:0-4460 GCA_050743365.1 Acidimicrobiia bacterium
CCACGAGCACGTCCCCGGGGCGAAGGGCCTCGAGCGCGTCGGCGACGCGGCGGACTGCGCCGCGCTCGCGCCGCTCGTCAGCGAGGGCGTCGACGAGACGGCGGTACTCGTCGACGTCGCCGGGGCCGCGACGCGCATTCTCGCGCTGCCGAGCCAGCAGCTCGAGGCTCCGGTCCAGCTGTCGCTCCAGCGAGACGACATCGCGGTCGGTGCGGAACTGCGCGAACGACAGGTTGAGGAGGTGGTGCGCGACGTCGGGTGGGTACCGGCGGACCAGGTTGGCTGCCATGTTGTACGTGGGCCGGAAGGACGACGTGAGCGCGTAACTACGCCGCGACGCGAGCCCGGCGACCTGGTCGAAGGGCACGAACGGGCTCCAGCACACGACGGCGTAGCCCAACTCGTCGATTCCCCGGCGTCCCGCCCGCCCAGTGAGTTGCGTGTACTCGCCCGGCGTCAGGAACTCGTGGCGCTCGCCGGTGAACTTCGACAGCTTCTCGATCACCACGGAGCGGGCGGGCATGTTGATGCCGAGTGACAGAGTCTCGGTGGCGAACACCGCCTTGACCAGGCCACCCGCGAACGCCTCCTCGACCGCCTCTTTCATGGGCGGCACCATCCCTGCGTGGTGGGCGGCGAAGCCTTCCTCGAGCGCCGCGAGCCAGGAGTCGAACCCGAGCACCCGCAGGTCGTCGGGGGCGAGGGCAGCGGTGCGGGCATCGGCGACGCGGCGGATCTCGGCCCGCTCGCCGGCGGTGGTGAGCCGCAGGCCCGCGGCCAGGCACTGCTCGACCGCCTGCTCGCAGCCGGCGCGGCTGAACACGAACACGATCGCCGGCAGCATCGCCTCGGCCGCGAGACGCTCGACCGTCTCGACCCGGCCGGGCGTGCGGAGCCGGCGGGTGGGCCGGCCCCGGGCGGCACGGGCCGGGTGGGCATCGAGGCGGGCCGCCTGCGGATTGGGGCGGGGCTGACCCCGTTCATCGTCGACGAAGGTCGGAAGCAGGTGCAGGCCGGCGGCGCCGCGCTCCCCTACCAGGTAGAGGTGACGGAGCTCGACCGGTCGGTTCTCCTCGATGACGGCGCGAGTCTCACCACGCACGGTCTCGATCCAGGCGGCGAACTCCTCCGCGTTCGAGACCGTGGCCGAGAGGCACACGACGTCCACGTCGCGCGCCAGGTGGACGATGACCTCCTCCCAGACGGCGCCCCGGTACGGGTTCTGGAGGTAGTGCACCTCGTCGAGGATCACGTAGCGCAGCCCGGCGAGCGTCGACGACCCGGCGTAGATCATGTTGCGCAGCACCTCGGTGGTCATCACCACGACCGGAGCGTCGCCGTTGACGGCGTTGTCCCCGGTGAGCAGGCCCACCCGCTCGGCGCCGTGGGCACGCACGAGGTCGCCGAACTTCTGGTTCGACAACGCCTTCAGGGGCGTGGTGTAGAAGGCCTTGGTGCCGGAGTCGAGGGCGAGGACGATGGCGTACTCGGCCACCAACGTCTTGCCCGATCCGGTGGGGGCGGCGACCAGCACCGACTGCCCGGCGTCGAGAGCGTCAAGGGCATCGTGCTGGAACCGGTCGAGCGGGAAGCTGCACTGCTCCTCGAAGGCGGCGCGGCGCGCCGCTGCCGGCGCGTGCTCTGGTCTCCCGCTCACGGCCCCGGGGGCGGGGCGGCGGGCGCCGAGGTCGGCGGTGTGGCCTCGGGCGGCAGCGGCGCGCTGTCGGCGGGGGCCGACACGTCGGTCGGCACGGGCAGTGGCGGAGCGTCGGAGCTCTCGTCGCGGGGCCGCAGGACGAGGAGCAGCGCCGCCGTGACGACGAGCACGCTGATGGCGCACGCGATCGCGACGAGCACGTCGCGGCGGTCGCGAGGCGGGCGGTAGGTGCCGGGGCGGCGCCGGCGGCTCGGGCTCATCGCTTCATCACCCTCCCGATGATGATGCACAACTCGTAGAACAGGTACATCGGCCCGGCCATGAACAGCAGGGAGTAGGGGTCCTGGCTCGGGGTGATGAATGCGGCGAAAATCACGATGATCACGATCGCGGCACGCCGCCACCGACGGAGCTGTGCGGTGTCGATCACGCGCGCAAGGAGCAGGAAGCTCAGCACGACCGGGAACTCGAACGCCACCCCGAAGGCGATGATCATCAGTGTGACCAGCGAGAGGTACCGGTCCGCAGTCAGGAGCGGCTCGAGCTCAGAGCCGCCGATGTTGAGCAGAAAGTCGAGCGCCTTAGGCAGCGTGAGCAGGGCGACCAGCCCGCCGGCGGCGAACAGCAGGACCGAGGTGAGGACGAACGGGACCGCGTAGCGCTTCTCGTTCGGGTTGAGCCCCGGCGTGATGAATCGCCAGAGCTGGAAGAGCCATACCGGTAGGGCCAGTGCGAACCCGCCGTAGGTCGCGACCTTGATTCGCGTCGCGAAGGCGTCGAGCGGGCCGGTGAAGATCAGGGCGTCTCGCTGCCCGTCGGTAGCGTCCTCGTAGTACTCGATCAAGAACCTGATCACCTCGAGGGAGAACACGTAGACGACGATGGCCGCGAGCGTGATGGCGATGATGCAGACGATGATGCGGCGTCGAAGCTCGGTGAGATGCTCGACGACCGTCATGCGGCCGCCGTCGTCGCGGGATCGCACAGTGGCGGCTACGCCGTCGGGTCAGCCGGCGGGGACGTCTCGGGAGACGTGGCGGAGCCGGACCCGCCCTGGGACTGCTTCGGCGGGAGGCTGGGGGCCGGCGCCGCTCCGCTGGTTTCGTCGTCGCCGAGGACGTCGTCGAGGTCGCGCCGTAGGTTGTCCTGCAGCCGGCGCAGCTCGCGGATGCCCCGCCCCACCTGTCGGCCGATCTCGGGGAGCTTGGTCGGGCCGAAGACCAGCAGGGCGACGATGAAGATCACGAGGATCTCGAGCGGGCCGACCTGGGGCATGGTGCTCCTTCTCCATCGGGTCGCTCGGCACCGGGATACCCGGCGCGAATGCTACCCGTGGGGAGCCGTCATCCCTCTTCGGCGCCGAGCCCGGTGTCGGATCGCGCCAGCGCGGTCCGGAACGCAGCGAACTCCCGCACGCTCGGGCCGATGTCGTCGCGAACGCCGCGGTGCGCGAGTGCCACCGCCACGAGTGCGACAGCAAGCGCCACTCCGGTGACGACGATCGCGAGGTACGGCATCGCCGGGCCCTCTAGCCGGCGGGCGAGCGCGGGTCGGCGTGGCTGAGGCCGTCCATCCAGTCGTCGCGCTGGAGGAGGACGTGGAAGTCGAGCAGGTCATCGAGCGTCAGGGGCGGGCCGCTGCGGGACTCGAGCAGCTCCGCGGGCCGGCGCCACATCTCCATGCGGACCCCCGACGACACCAGCAGCTCCACGATGTGGGAGCTGGCGGGCTTGCTCACGGGGCCCTCGCACCCCGGGCAGCGGAACCAGTAGGAGCCGTTGTCGTCGTCGGTACATACCCGCACCGTGACGTCGTTCGACGTCAGTCGCACGTCACCGCAGGCCGGGCACTGCGCTCGAATGGTCGTCATTTGGGGGCTCCTCCGGTCCCGATGCGATTCCATCGGCAGGCCCGGGGTGCGCCTTGAGGGGCGGAACATGCCCCGGTTGTGGGCAGCATGCGCCGTCGGGCGGCCGTTTCGTGGGCCATGATGCGGGCGTCCGTGACGCCCATCACATTTGCCCACCGGGGTGCCCGCACCGAGGAGCCCGAGAACACGCTGGCCGCGTTCCGGCGCGCGCTCGAGCTCGGTGCCCGCGGCCTGGAGACCGACGCCTGGCTCTCGGGCGACGGCCAGGTCGTCCTCGTGCACGACGGCGTCTTGCGCCGCGGCCTCCACCGGGTCCGCGTTGCCCGCGCCGGCGCTGCCCGCCTCGCCACCTTCGGGGTGCCCCGCCTCGTGGACCTGTACGCGGCCTTGGGGACCGGGTTCGAGCTCTCGATCGACGTCAAGGACCGCGACGCGACCGAGCCGATCCTCGCCGCCGCCGGCGCCGCCGGGCCCGACGCGCTCGGTCGCCTCTGGCTGTGCCACCCCAACGTGCGGTTCCTCGCCGACGTCCGGGGCGCCACCGACGGCCGGGCCCACCTGGTGCACTCGCGCAGCCGCAGCCGTCTCCCCCAACCCCTCGAGCGTCACGCCGCCGAGCTGGCCGCCGCCGGCATCGAGGCCATGAACATGCACCATCACGAGTGGAGCGCCGGGATCGTGACGTTGTTCCATCGCTTCGGTGTGCGTGCGTTCGCCTGGGACGTGCAGGAGGACCGTCAGATTCGCGCGGTGCTCGACCTAGGGATCGACGCCCTCTACTGCGACCACGTCGACCGCATGGTGGCGACAGTCAACGAGTGGAACACCGAGCGCAGCAAGCGACGCGAGCGTTGAGCGAGCGAGCTTGCACTCCGGGGGGTTGCGGGGGGCGGAGCCCCCCGCAATAAGGGGGTCGTGGGGGGTTGCGGGGGG
>JBOGFI010000005.1:0-6634 GCA_050743365.1 Acidimicrobiia bacterium
CGCCTGGGCCGTCGAGATCCTCCGGCGGTACACGGACTGGGAGCCTGGCGCACCTCCAACAATGCTCGAGTCGACTCAAGCACTCTTGGAGGTGGCGGGAGTCGAACCCGCGTCTCCCGAGTCCTCAGTGGGGCTTCTCCGAGCGCAGCCGGCGAAAAGGTCTCGGGCCACCGCCGCTCGCCGGCGGCCTGCGGTGACCCCAACCCCGCTGTGATGTCCCGCCGGGCCACGGGGCCCGTCCCGGCGGTGAGCCGCTCTCAATGACGCCCGCGGTCCGGCCGAGCGGCTGGGCCGGAACGGACGCGCTACCTGACTAGGTCAGGCAGCGAGCGCGACGTTGTCGTCGGCGTGTATCAGTGTTCCCGGCTCTTTATCGACGATCCGGGGACGTCGGCTCGCTTCACCCACCTCGATCCTCAGGATCGAAGCCACGCACCCCCTGGTTGTCAACCGCGCGCCGGTGCGCGTCGGCGGCAACCACCAGACTACCGCCTGTGGCGGTAGCCCGGTCCCGAAGGCTGTGGACACCCGGGTCAACCTTCCACAATCTCAGACCTTCAGAGAATATCTGTTGCCTTCCAGCACCACCTGGGGTAAGATACGAACAGACGTTCCCTCAGGGGGATCGGCATGGGGAACCTGGAATCTGCGATCGATGAATTGGCGGGCGAGGACCTAGCCGTTCTGACCGGCTTGGAACGGGCCGAACGGCTGCTGCGGATCGATCGCGTGATCAACCGCCTCGAAGCCGAACGATGCCGCTCGTTGGCGGAGTTCGATCGGTCCCGCGCCTGGGCGGACGACGGCGCCCTGTCGGCGAAGGCGTGGTTGCGCCACCAGTGCCGTCTGGCCCCCGGAGCTGCGAGCGAGAGGGTCAGGGTGGCGCGCCGACTCACCGATCTTCCCGCCACCGAGGCGGCGTTCGCCGACGGCGACATCAGCTACGCGCACGTGCGGGTCATCGCGCGGGCGACCGGCGACGTGCGGCCCGGTGCCGCCGTCGAAGTGGAGCCGGTCCTGGCCGAGGCGGCACGCGAGCTCGACCCGCCGCGGCTGCGGACGGCCGCCGAGCACTGGCGCCACAGGGTCGAGCCCGAAGTCTTCGTGGAGGCGGCGCAGGATGCGTTCCAGGCGCGCCGCTTCCACATCGCCGAGACGTTCGAGGGTCGCCACGTCGTGGACGGTGAGTTCGATCCCGAAGGCGGCGCCACCATCGCGACGGCCGTGCACGCCGCCGAGTCGACGAGCAAGGACGACCCTCGCACCCCGACGCAGCGCCGGGCCGATGCGATGGTGACCATCGCCCGCAGCTACCTCGATCGCGGTGAGGCGCCGACGCGCGGCGGAGAACGGCCGCACCTCAACGTCAGCGTCGAGCTCACCACCCTCGAGGGGCGTGCCGGCGCCCCGGCCGCCGAGCTGGGCTGGTCGGAGCAGCCGATCTCAGGTGAAGCTGCCCGGCGCCTCGCCTGCGACGCGGGCGTGAGCCGCATCATCACGAAGGGCAGGAGCGAGCCCCTCGACGTCGGCCGGCGCACCCCGGTCGTGCCCGCCGCGCTGCGGCGGGCGGTGATCGCCCGCGACAAGCGCTGCACCGCCCCGGGCTGCGATCGCCCGTGGGAGTGGTGCGACGCCCACCACGACATCCACTGGATCGACGGCGGCCCGACCGCGCTCGGGAACCTTCGGCTCCTGTGCCACGTCCATCATCCCGACGAGCACGAACGCCGCCACCGCGACCGGTCGCCGCCCTCCGCTACTCCCGTATCCCCTTGAGCGCCCGCTCGGCCTCCCGCTTGGCGTCGCGCTCGGCGATCGTTCGGCGCTTGTCGTACTGACGCTTGCCTCGCGCCACCGCCAACTCGACCTTGGCCCGGCCGTCCTTGAAGTACACGCTCAACGGCACCAGCGTGACGCCCCTCTCCACGGTGGCGCGGGCGAGCTCGTCGATCTCCTTGCGGTGCAGGAGCAGCTTGCGGGGGCGCACCGGCTCGAGCTCACCGCGGGAGAACTCGTAGGGCGACACGTGCATGCCGTGCAGCCAGACCTCGCCGTCCTCGACCCGGGCGTAGGCGTCCTGGAGGTTGGCGCGGCCGTCGCGGATCGATTTCACCTCGGCGCCCGCCAGCACGATCCCGCACTCGAACGAGTCGAGCACGTGGTAGTCGTAGCGGGCCCGCCGGTTGCGGATGGCGACCCGGTCGCCGCGGCGGGACATGCGAGGACTGTATTGCTCTAGATTCCGGGGCCATGCCGGCTTCGGGGTCCATCCTCGGGAACGCGGTCCGCCGCACCGAGGACCCGCGCATCCTCATCGGCGAGGCGACGTACTTCGACGACGAACCCGTCCAGGGGCTCCTCCACCTCGCCTTCGTCCGCTCGACCATCGCCCACGCCCGGGTCGAGTCGGTCGACGTCTCCGAGGCCGCCGCCGTGCCGGGCGTCGCCGCCGTGTACACGGCCGCCGACCTCGGGCTCACACCGCTCCAGGGCTTCGCCATGGTCCCGCCGGTCTTCGCCCGCCCGCCCCTCGCGTTGGAGACGGTGCGATTCGTCGGCGACATCGTGGCGGCCGTCGTCGCCGAGGCGCGAAGCCAGGCCGTCGACGCCGCCGAGCTCGTGGTCGTCGACTACGACCCCCTGCCCGCCGTCGTCGACCCCGAGGCCGCGCTCGAGGACGCCGCCCCGGTGCTCTTCCCCGAACACGGCTCGAACCTCGCCGTCGAGTTCAACTTCGGCGAGGACCCGAGCGTGCTCGACGGGGCCGACGTCGTCGTGGAGGGTCGCTTCCTGAACCAGCGGCTCGCCGCCGTGCCCATGGAGCCCAACGGCATCCTCGTGGAGCCGGGAACGGACGACGGCCGCGACGCCCTCACCGTGCGCGTCCCGACCCAGAGCCCGCACGGCGTGCGCGACCCGCTGGCCGCCGCGGTCGGGCTCGAGCCCGAGCAGGTGCGCGTGATCGCAACCGCGGTCGGAGGCGGCTTCGGCGCCAAGGCCGGCATGTACCCCGAGTTCGCCATCGCGGCCGCGATCGCCCGCAAGCTGGGTCGCCCGGTGAAGTGGTCCGAGAGCCGCTCCGAGAACATGATCGCGATGAGCCACGGCCGGGGGCAGGTCCAGCACATCGAGATGGGCTTGAAGCGCGACGGCACGATCGTCGGCGTGCGGGGCCGGGTCGTCGCCGAGGCCGGCGCCTACCCCAACATCGGCAGCTTCCTGCCCTTCCTCACCCGCTCGATGGCGCAGGGCGTGTACCGCATCCCCAAGATCGAGCTCAACGCGGTGAGCGCGGCCACGAACACGACCCCCACCGGCGCCTACCGCGGTGCGGGCCGTCCCGAGGCCACCGCCTTCCTTGAGCGCATCCTCGACATGGCCGCCGACGAGCTCGACGTCGACCCGGTCGAGATCCGCAGGAAGAACTTCCTGGCCCCCGACGAGTTCCCGCTCACGACCGTCACCGGCGCCAACTACGACGTGGGGGAGTACGCCAAGGCCCTCGACGAGGCGGTGCGCGTCGCCGGGTACGACGAGCTGCGACGCGAGCAGACCGCTCGGCGCGATCGCGGCGACGTCCGGCAGCTCGGCATCGGCGTCTCCGCCTACGTCGAGGTCACGGCAGGCGGGCTGTTCGAGGAGTACGGCGCGGTCGAGGTTCATGAGGACGGCACTGTCACGGCGACCGTCGGCACGTCTGCCCACGGCCAGGGTCACGAGACCGCGTTCGCCATGATCGTTGCCGAGCTGCTGGGCGTGCCGATGGAGTCGGTGCGCATCGTGCAGTCCGACACCGCCCTCGTGCCCCGCGGGACCGGCACCATGGGCTCGCGATCCCTCCAGATCGGCGGCAGCGCCGTCTACAAGGCGGGCGAGCAGGTGCTCGAGAAGGCGCGGCAGCTCGCCGCCCACCTCCTCGAGGCCGGTGTCGACGACATCGTCCTCCACGACGGTGCCAAGGTCGGTGTCGCCGGTGTGCCCGCCACCGCACTGAGCTGGGCCGAGCTGGCCATGGCCGCCGGCGATCCGGCCAGGCTGCCCGACGGCATGGAGCCCGGGCTCGCATCGGAGCTCGACTTCAACCAGGGCGAGGCCACCTACCCGTTCGGCGCCCACGTCGCGGTCGTGGAGGTCGATACCGAGACCGGCCGGGTCGAGCTCGTGCGCCACGTCGCCGTCGACGACTGCGGACGGATCCTCAACCCGCTGCTCGTCGCCGGGCAGCAGCACGGGGGCATCGCCCAGGGCGTCGCCCAGGCCCTCTACGAGGGGGTCGTCTACGACGAAGACGGCAACCCGCTGACGGGCAACCTCATGGACTACGCGATGCCGAGCGCGGCCGAGCTCCCGAGCTTCGAGGCCTCGAACACCGAGACGCCCACGCCGCTGAACCCGCTGGGCGCGAAGGGGATCGGCGAGTCGGGGACGATCGGGTCGACGCCGGCGGTGCAGAACGCGGTCGTCGACGCGCTGTCGGCCTTCGGCGTGCGTCACCTCGACATGCCGCTGACGGCCGAGCGGGTGTGGCGCGCGATCCGGGACGCACGCGCCGCGAGCTGACCTCTCCGCCCGTGAGGTTCGCGACACCCACCCTCCGGCTCACGGAGGCCCAGCACCGCCGGATCGTCGGCCACTGCTACGACGGCCTCCCCGACGAGGCGTGCGGGCTCCTCGCGGGCCCGGTCATCGCGGGCGAGCCCACCGGCGCGGTGAGCGCGGTGTACCCCTGCCACAACGCCGACGCCTCCGCCCGTACCTACACGGTCGACTCGCGCGACCTCATCAAGGCCATGCGCGACGCCGAGAGTCGCGGCGAGGAGCTGGTGGGCGTCTTCCACTCGCACACCCACACCGACCCATACCCGTCGGACACCGACGTGCGCCAGGCGCTGGAGCCGGGCTGGGTCCATGTGCTCGTGAGCCTGAAGCACGGCGAGCCCGCGTTGCGCGCGTACCGGATCCGGGACGGCGAGATCGCCGAGGTCCCGGTGGTGCTGGAGGGGACGAGCTACCAGTAGTTGATACGCGTGGCCCGTTCCTCGGCGACGTCCAGGTCGTCGGTCCAGGCGCCCGACGAGAGGTACTTCCAGCCGCCGTCGGGGACGAGCGTGACGATGGTCCCCTCGTCCATCGTCTCGGCCATCTTCGCCGCCCCAGCCACGACCGCGCCGGCCGAGATGCCCGAGAACACCCCGCACTCGTCGAGCAGGCGGCGGGTCCACTCGATCGACTCACGCGGCCGCACGATGAACTTCCGGTCGAGAACGTCCGGGTCGAAGATCGGGGGAACGAAACCGTCGTCCAGCGAACGCAGCCCCTGCACCAGCTCCCCGGCCGGGGGCTCCACCGCGACCACCAGCGCCCCCGGCTTCTGCTCCTTCAGGTAGCGGCCGACGCCCATGAGCGTGCCGCTGGTACCGAGGCCGGCGACGAACACGTCGACCTCGGGGCAGTCGCGCAGGATCTCCGGCCCGGTCGTGTCGTGGTGGGCGGCGGTGTTGGCCGGGTTGCCGTACTGGAACAGCATCACCAGGGTCGGGTCCTCGGCGGCCAGCTTCTCGGCCAGTCGGATGGCGCCGTTGCTGCCCTCCTCGGCGGGGGAGAGCGTGACGTCGGCGCCGAAGATCTCGAGGACCTGGCGCCGCTCGATCGAGACGTTCTCGGGCAGCACGATCCGCAGCCGGTAGCCGCGCAGCCGGGCCACCAGCGCCAGGCCGATGCCGGTGTTGCCCGACGACGGCTCGAGGATGGTGGCGCCCGGCTCCAGCGCGCCCCGCCGCTCGGCGTCGTCCACCATCCGGAGGGCGATGCGGTCCTTCACCGAGCCGCCGGGGTTCTGGCCCTCCAGCTTCCCCCACAGCTTCACCCGCGGGTTGGGCGAGACCGCGTGCAGCGCGACGAGCGGCGTGTCGCCGATGAGGTCGAGGATCGAGTCGTAACGCGCCATGGGCCTGCCGGCGCGGCGGCGGCTCAGCCGCCGGCGACGGCCGGGAGGACCGAGACGACGTCGCCGTCGGTGACCTTCGTGTCGAGCTGGTCGAGGTACCGGATGTCGTCGTCGTTGCGGTACACGTTCACGAACTTGTGGAGGCCACCGCTGTCGTCGGCGAGCTGGCCCGAGAGGCCGGGGAAGCGCTCGACGAGCTCGGTGAAGAGCTCGCCGACCGTCGCCCCTTCGGCCGTCACCGAGGCGGCGCCGTCGGCGTGCGGGCGCAGGAGCGTGGGCAGGCGGACCTCGACGGGCATGTCGCCACTGTACAAGTCCGACCCCGCCGGTCGGGATTCCCGGTCGGGCCGGCCGCGAGACCCGCAGCCGGCCGCGATGTACGGGTGGAACGCCATCCCTGAGGGAAGATGGAGCCCTGATGGACGCCGAAGCCGACATCGCCGGGGCCGTCGAGGCCCTGCGTCGCGGCGGGCTGGTGGCGTTCCCGACCGAGACCGTCTATGGCCTCGGCGCCGACGCGTCCAACCCCGATGCGCTGCGACGGCTCTTTGCCGTCAAGGGCCGGCCGCCCCGCCATCCCGTCATCGTTCACCTGGCGGACTCCGACCAGCTCGGCGACTGGGCCCGTGGGGTCCCGCCCGAGGCGCAGAAGCTGGCCGGGGCGTTCTGGCCC
Organism: Acidimicrobiia bacterium; assembly: GCA_050743365.1. Taxonomy (GTDB): domain Bacteria; phylum Actinomycetota; class Acidimicrobiia; order IMCC26256; family JACDBD01; genus JBOGFI01. The sequence goes on from JBOGFI010000005.1 coordinate 6,621, forward strand.
GGGCCGCTCACGCT
>JBOGFI010000006.1:0-6519 GCA_050743365.1 Acidimicrobiia bacterium
CGGCGACCGGCGTGAGGTCGCGGCCCGGCTTGCCCGCGACACCGGCGACGGCGGCGGGCCGCCCGCCTCCCTGCTGGTCTTCGCACTGATCATGGCGGCCCTCGTCGGCGGGACCTTGCTGGCCCGCCGGGCCCGACGCGACCGGCTCAGGTCCTCCCGCTGACCGTGGGCTCGGAGTAGCATCGAACGTACGTTCGTGATCAGAAGAGGGTTGTCGGGGCGTCCGTAGGATCGCCCGCGATTCTCCGAGACCTGGAGGTGGCTCGTGACCGCGCGCCGGAAGCCGACGTCGACGTCGAACTTCGGGGTTTCGCGGCGCGAGAACCATGACGCCTCCGACTTCTATGACCGGTTCACGTCCCCAGAGCTCCGCGAAGACGACGATGAGATCAGCCGTCACAAGGCAATCGACGAGATCTTCTGTGATGACGCTCGGTCGATGACCCAGGTTCCAGATCGCTCGGTGGCACTCGTCGTCACGTCGCCGCCCTACTTCGCGGGCAAGGAGTACGAGGAAGCCCTCGGAGAAGGGCATATCCCCGCGACCTATCTCGACTACCTGAAGATGCTCGAAGACGTATTCGCCGAGTGCGTCCGGAAGCTCGAGCCCGGCGGTCGGATCGCGGTCAATGTCGCCAACCTCGGGCGCAAGCCCTACCGGTCCTTGTCGGCCGACGTCCTCACGATCTTGCAAGACAAGTTGCGTCTCCTCCTGCGCGGCGAGGTGATCTGGCAGAAGGCGCGCGGCTCGTCGGGTTCCTGCGCATGGGGCTCGTTCCAGCGGCCCGCCAACCCGGTGCTCCGTGACCTCACCGAGCGCGTCGTCATCGCTAGTCGGGATCGCTTCGATCGCGCGATGAGCCGCCAGAAGCGCCACGATAACCAGCTGCCGGCGAAGTGGTCTCTCTCTCGCGACGAATTCATGGAGGCGACGACCGACGTCTGGGAGATCCCACCCGAGAGCGCCACGCGAGTCGGACATCCCGCACCGTTCCCGGTGTCGCTTCCGGAGCGGCTCATGCACCTGTACACGTACTACGACGACCTCGTACTCGACCCGTTCATCGGGTCGGGGACGACCGCGGTCGCGGCTGTGCGCACACGTCGGCATTTTGCCGGCTACGACATCGACGCGACGTATGTCAACCGCGCTCGCGAACGCGTGAAGGAGGAGATGCAGCGGCTCACCCAACCGCGAGACGACGATGAGGCGCCCCTCTCGCTCGTGCTGCCGGCGATCCCCTCCGCGGAGCAACCGGATGAGGACTTCCAGGCTCGGGCGGTTCGCGAGGGTCGGGCAGCGAAGGACGTAGCCCACGAACTGCTACGCGGTTGCGGGTTCGAGGACATCAAGCCGAACCAACGCTTTCCGCAGGGAGGTGTCGAGGTCAACTTCAAGGCCTACGACCAGACGGGTCGCCCATGGTTCTTCGACGTGTCGGGAGGGTTCACGAGCAACCGCCCCGGTTTGAAACGCACCGACACACTCTGGAAGGCGCTCGGCAAGGCAGCAGTGCTGCGTGCGATCGAGCCCATGACCCACTTGGTGCTGCTGACAACCGACACTCCAACGAAGGGGAGTGCTGGGGACGCCGCGCTCAGCGTGGTCTGCGGTCCGGACCGCCCGATCTTCGCGGTGCTCAGGATGCGATCCGAAGACGACCAAAGGCGACTCCGCCGTTTCGCTGCCGGGCAACCGCTCGACCCCGCGTAGCGCTCGATGGCGCCAGGAGAATCGTCGGGCAGCACGCTCGGTTGGCCGGGCCGCGTCTCGGTCGCCGTGCTCCGCAGTGATCCCCCCGTCGTCCTACTCGCCGAGAACGACGCAGTCATCGGGCGGCTGCTTGCGCTTCGGCTTGTAGCACGGTCTCGGCCACGCGAACTCGAGAGTTCAGGGCTGCTCGACGACATCCGGAACGCCCTGCTCGACGAGCGCTGGGGCGACGCAGTAGCCATGTGGATGCGCGCGACATCGCAGGTCGTCGACGTTTACCCCGATGATGAGATCGTGACTGAGGAGACGCTCGATCACGACTACGCGTCCGTCGAGATACGACTGTCACCGATCTTCGATGACCAACCGAACGACCAGCGGTCTCCATGACCTCGGCTTCCTTCCAATCCGCGGCCGGGGAGCAGGGCCGCCAGTTCGCGCAGCAATGCGACCTTCTGTTGGAGCAGAGCGGCTTCGACCTCGGACTACGGGTGCTCCTCCGTGAGGTCGGCGTGGAGATCGACCGTGAGGCTGTGAGCCCGGGCGGTCGCACCGTCTGGTTCGAGTACAAGGGGAGCATCCAAGGCGTACGGCCGGGCCTGCTGCGAACGGACACTTTGAAGAAGGCGATCGCGAACGGTGCTCTCCTCAGGGGGCTGGCCGAACACCCGCCGTACGTCGTCCTGACGTCTCACCTGCCGACTACCGGCGTAGGCCTGGCCATGCTCTCGGCGGCACAGACTCTCGAGTACCTCCAGGATGTGATCTGCATCTACGATCCGACGCAGACCGCGCGCCTCCGGCAGCTCTAGGACCCGAAGCTCACGCGCTGCGATCGGCTCGTACCATCGCGGCATGGACCTGGTCGGGGTGACCCCCGAGAACGTGGGGGTGCTGGTCGCGTTCGGCGGTGGGATCGTGTCGTTCCTGTCGCCCTGCGTGCTGCCCATCGTGCCCGGGTACCTGTCGCTCGTGACCGGCGTCTCGGTCGGGGAGCTGAGCGGGGGCGATTCGCGCCACCTCACCCGCATCGCCGTGAACACGGGCTTGTTCATCGCCGGCTTCACCGTGGTCTTCACGCTCCTGTTCCTCACGACGACCGCGGTGAGCGACGTCATCTTCCGCAACCAGGACGTGCTCACTCGGGTGGCGGGCGGGTTGGTGCTGCTGATGGCGCTGTACCTCGCGGGATCGCAGCTGGTGACCGCGCCCGGCGTGTACCGGGAGCTGCGCTTCCACCCGCACCTCGAGCGGTTCGGGCCGCTCGCGGCGCCGATCGCCGGCGCGGCGTTCGGCCTCGGCTGGACGCCTTGCATCGGGCCGGTGCTCGGCTCCGTGCTCACGGTCGCGGCGACGGAGGACGACACGATGCGCGGTGCCGTGCTCCTGGTGGCGTACTCGCTCGGGCTCGGGGTGCCGTTCCTCGTCACCGGGCTCGCCCTCGGCCGTCTCACCCGCGTGCTGGGATGGTTCAGGCGCCACTCACGTGCGATCACGCTGGCGTCGGCGGCGCTCCTCGGCGCGTTCGGCGTCGTGCTCCTGCTCAACCGGCTGCCCTGGGTCACCGCCCGCCTTCAGGCGGCGCTCGACTCCGTCGGTCTCGACGAGCTCGTGACGTTGGGCTGAGCGGCTGCAACCGTACGCGGCTCACCCTCGATCCTTGCCGGCCTCTCGATCACGAACCAATCGGCCAATCGGTGGATCGGCTCAGGCGGTTACGCGACGGGCGCGCCTACCGAGGCGATGATCAACGCACTCGCGACGCCCGCGATGGCCATGGCGGTCGCGAAGCGCTCCCGTCGCGCACCGAGGGCGCCGCGCCGGATCGGCTGCTCGACGATATAGAAGGACAAGGTCGCCAGCAGAAGCGTGCCCGCGAGGTGCACGACCGTCAGGGTCGGACCATCCAGGCCGGTACGTGACTCCGATATGGCCATGAGGACGGGGAAATGCCAGAGGTACAGACCGTACGAGATTCGCCCCAACCAAACCAGGGGCGATAGCGATAGGACGCCCTTGATCGGTGATCGGCCCGGTGCGACGGCGGCGGCGATGACGGTCGCCACGGCCACCGCGAACAGGACGGAGCCCCCGTGGTACTGGAAGCTCTGGTGCAGGCCCGGCGCGAAGATCATGGCGGCCGCGCAGGTGACGACGGCGGCAGGGCCCAGCGCCCACGGGGTGACGCGGTTGACCTGATGGCGAGCCCGGTTGCTCCGGAGACCCACCGCGAGCAACGCTCCGATCAGGAGCTGGTGTGCCCGCGTATCCGTGGCCATGTATGACCGGTAGATGTCGACGGGTGCGTAGAGCAACGCCATGAGCAACACGGACACAACAACGCCGACGACCGCGACCGGCACGAGGGCGCTCCTCCTCCTGCCCAACGTGACGCTGAGGCACCCGAGCACGACGGGCGGCCACGCCAGATAGAACTGCTCTTCGACCGCGAGCGACCATGCGTGCTCGAGTGGCGATATTCCGATGCGATCGAAGTAGGGCTGCCCGCCGTGAATGAAGTACCAGTTTGCGCCATAGAAGAGTGTCGCAAGCCCCTCGCCCCGGATCCGGCTGCGTTCCGTCGGTTCAAGCGACAGCGCGGACCAAACCGCGAAGGCGAGGAGCACGAGGAACAGCGCCGGCAGCAGGCGTCTCGCCCGTCGCGCCCAGAACGCGCGAAGGTCGATCGTGCCCGTCTCCTTCCATTCGACGAGGAGGAGCGATGTGATGAGATAGCCCGAGAGAACGAAGAAGACGTCGACACCGAGATAACCCGCGGGCGCGAAGCGGGGAAAGAAGTGGTACGCGATGACCGCGCCGACCGCTACGGCGCGTAGCCCATCGAGGCTCGGCTTGTATTCGAACGAGGTGCGCCTCGCCCCTATCGCCACGACCTATGTTCGCCGCTCCGTCGTCACGAAACCATCCGCTTCGACACGTCGATGGAGACATGGTCACCAACGGATCACGCGGTTGCGGCGTCGCAACGCGACTCGTGGTCGCGCGGTCACTCTTTGGCGTTCAGGCACCCCTCACCCTGGCCGCGCGAGCGGCGGTCAGGCGGGGGTCGCCTCCGGCCGGCCCCGCTCGACCACGAAGGCGGCCCCGGGCTCGACGGCCGCCTGCGGGTCACGCACGTCGGTGACGTAGCGGAACTCGGTCGTCCACTGGTCCCGTTCCACCGTGCACGTGGCGTAGCCGTTGCGGGGCTCGAAGTAGCGCACGTGCGGGTTTTGCTCCCGGAAGTCGGTCGCGAACGGGATCGAGCTGATCGCCGGCCCGACGAACTCGGTCGCGACGACCCGCCCGTCGGTGTCGAAGGGATCGCGCCGGAGATCGGCCACGAAGCTGGCGTGGTAGTCGCCGGTCAGCACGATCGGATCGGCGACGTCCGCCTCGCCCAGGCCGTCGAGCACGCGGCGGCGGCTGGCCGGGTAGCCGTCCCAGGAGTCGAGGTAGTACTCGGGAGGCCCGTCCGCCGGGTTCACGTTGAGCCCGGCCATCATCACCTGCTGCGCGAGCACGCTCCAGCGCTCGTCCGCCCGTCCGAGGGCGTCGAGGAGCCACCGCTGCTGCTCCCGGCCCAGGATCGACCGGCCGGGGTCCTCGCGTTCGGGGCACGTCGGCCCCTGGTCGGTGAGGGGCTCGGACACGTCGCGGCAGGGCGGCTCCGCCGCGTGCTGGCGCACGTCGAGCACGAAGAAGCGGGCCAGGTCACCGAAGGCGAACTCGCGGTAGAGGCGGACGTCGGACCCGCGAGGTGGCGCCAGGCGTACCGGGACGTGCTCGTACCACGCCCGGTAGGCGGCGGCGCGGCGGGCCCGGAACTGGTCCGGTGATGCGCCCGTCTCGCTAGTGTCGCCGGCGTAGTTGTTGCTGACCTCGTGGTCGTCCCACGTGGCGACCCACGGCACGGCGTGGTGGGCGGCCTGGAGGTCGGGGTCGGTGTGGTAGAGCGCATACCGGGCCCGGTAGTCGTCGAGGGTGACGGCCTCGGTGGTCGGGTTGGCGCGACCGTCGAAGGCGAAGATCGGGTGCTCGTAGATGTAGTCGCCCAGGAACAGCACGACATCCACGTCCCGGTCGGCGAGGTCGCGGTAGGAGGTGTAGTAGCCGGTCCCGTAGTCCTGACAGGACGCCAGCGCGAGACGTAGACGCTCGGGTGACGCATCGCGACGGGGCAGCGTGCGCGTCCGGCCGACCGGGCTGATGTCGTCCCCGAGGCGGAAGCGGTAGAAGTAGTCGGAGGCGGGCTCGAGCCCGCGGACGTCGACGTGCAGGGAGTGCGCCGCGCTCGGCCTGGCGGTCGCGACTCCCTTGCGGACCACGTCGCGGAAGCGGTCGTCGGTGGCGACGTCCCACGCCACCTCGACCGGCGCGTCGGGCATGCCGCCGCCCTCGAGGGGGAATGGCGCCAGGCGGGTCCAGAGGACGACCCGGTTCGGGCGGGGGTCGCCCGACGCCACGCCGAGCGTGAAGGGGTTGCCGGCGGCCCCGACGGCCGGCACCACCGGCGGCCGGGCCGAGGTGGTGGGTGCTTCCGCCGTCGGCGCGTCGTCGCCGCCGCGAGAACAGGCCGCCGTGGCGAGCAAGCCGGCCAGGAACCCCCGGCGAGACAGGGACACGGCGTCAGCGCCGCGGCCACGTCAGCGAAGAAGGCGCTCCGGGCGAGCACCCGATCGCAGCCGGCGGCTCGCGCCGCCGCCAGCAGCTCCGTCTCCGTGTGGCGACCGAAGGCGACCACGCGGGTCGCCGAACCGCTCGCCCGCAACGACCGCACCGCCTCGAGCGCGCCCGGGTGCGCG
>JBOGFI010000007.1:0-19689 GCA_050743365.1 Acidimicrobiia bacterium
ACGCCTGCCCGCGCCGCGCGCGCGGGCACGTCCTCGGCCTCCATGACGTCGAGGGTGGCCAGCGCCGCTCGAGCCGCCAGCGGCTGGCCCCCGAACGTGGTGGCGTGATCGCCCGGCTTCAGTGCCACCGCCACGTCCGCCCGCGCCCAGCAGGCACCGATGGGCATGCCGTTGCCGAGCGCCTTGGCCATCGTGACGATGTCGGGCCGCACCTCGCCGGGCCCGCCGTGCTGGTAACCGAACCAACGGCCCGTACGGCCGAGGCCGGTCTGCACCTCGTCGAGGACGAGGAGGGCCTCGCGCTCGTCGCAAAGACGGCGCACTGCCTCGAGGTAGCCGGCCGGGGCCGGGTTCACCCCACCCTCGCCCTGCACCGGCTCGAGCAGCACCGCGCAGACCCGCTCGTCGAGGACGGTGGCGAGCGCGTCGACGTCGGCGAAGGCGACTTGGTGGAACCCCGGCGGAAGCGGCTGGAAGACCTCCTGCTTCTGCGGTTGGCCCGTAGCCGCGAGCGTGGTGAGCGTCCGGCCGTGGAACGACCCGTACGCCGACACGATGTGGTGGCGCTCGGGGCCGCCGTGGAGCTGGCCGTAGCGCCGAGCAAGCTTGATCGCGCACTCGTTGGCCTCGGCGCCCGAGTTGGCGAAGAAGACCCGTCCGCCGCCACCCAGCAGCGCGTCGACGCGTTCGGCGAGCCGCGGCTGCACGTCGTTGTAGTAGAGGTTCGACACGTGGACGAGCGTGCGAGCCTGCTCGGCGATGGCGTCACCGACCACGGGATGGGCATGACCCAGCGACACGACGCCCAGGCCCGACAGGAAGTCGAGGTACGAGCGGCCCTCACTGTCGTACAGCCGTGTGCCCTCCCCCCGCACGAACGCGACCGGGAGGCGTGGGTAGGTCCCCATCACGTGCTCGGCGTCCAGCTTCACCAGCGCGTCGAACGAGTCGTTCACGGGACCACCATCGTGCCGATGCCCTCACGGGTGAAGAACTCGAGCAGCAGGGCGTGCGGGATCCGCCCGTCGAGGATGTGGGCGCGGGCAACCCCCCGGCGCAGCGCCGCCGCGCACGACCGCGCCTTGGGGATCATGCCCTCCGAGATGGCGCCTCCGCCGACGAGGCTCTCGAGCTCGGCGACGTCGATGCGCGAGACGAGCGACTCCTCGTCACGGAAGTCGCGGTAGAGGCCGGTCACGTTGGTGAGGTAGACGAGCTTCTCTGCCCGCAGTGCCTCGGCCACGGCGCCGGCCACGGTGTCGGCGTTGACGTTGTAGGCCTGGCCCGCCTCGTCGACGCCCACGGTGGCGACGATCGGGATCAGCTCCTCCCGGAGCAGCCGCCCGAGTATCGAGGGGTCGATGCGCCGGATCTCGCCCACGAAGCCGAGGCGGTCGTCGCGGGGCACGACCGTGATGAGCCCGGCGTCCTCGCCCGAGAGGCCGACGGCATAGGGGCCGTTGCGGTTCACGGACGCCACGATCTCGCGGTTGACCTTGCCGACGAGCGCCATGCGGACGATGTCGACGGTCTCGGCGTCGGTGACACGCAACCCGTCGACGAACTCGGGCTCCTTGCCCAAGCGGCGCATCAGCTCGCTGATCTGGGGACCGCCGCCGTGGACGACGACGGGGTTCATGCCCACCAGGCGCATGAGCACGACGTCCTGGGCGAAGAGGTCGGCGAGCGCCGGGTCCTCCATGGCGCTCCCGCCGTACTTGACCACGACCGTCTTCCCGGCGAACTCGCGGATGTACGGCAGCGCCTCGGCGAGGACGTGGGCCTTCGCCTGCGCATCTGGTCGCGCTCGCTGCGTCGCTGCCCCTGTGCTCACGATGTCCGCCGGTTCTCATCGATGTAGGCGTGGCTCAGGTCGGTGGCGGTCACCCACGCCCTGAACGACCCGGCGTTCAGGTTGCATTGGATCATGATGCGTGGGCGCCCCATGGCCTCCATGAGGGCCTCCACGTCGTGCTCGGCCGCGATGCCGTTCCGACACACAACCACGCCGTCGTACGCGATCTCGACCTGCTCGGGATCGAAGGAGGCACCGCTGGCCCCGAGTTCCGACAGCACGCGGCCCCAGTACGGATCTCCGCCATTGAGCGAGCATTGGACGAGCTGGCTGTTTGCAACGGCACGGGCCGCCTTGTCGGCATCATTGCCCGTTCGCGCGCCGGTCACGAATACGCGCGCGATCTTCGTCTTGCCCTCGGCGTCGTTCGCCATGAGCTCTGACAGTCGCGTCGAGACGTTGTCGAGTGCCTGCGTGGCCTGATCGAAGATCGGACAGCCGACGGTAATCGCACCGGTTTCGATGACCCCGCTGGCGAGGAAGAGCACGGTGTCGTTGGTACTCGTACATCCGTCAATCGACAGCGTGTTGAACGACTGCGAGACGGCGCGTGCGAGCATGTCGTGCGCGATCGCGGGCTCGAGAGCCAGGTCGGTTGCGATCACCGAGAGCATCGTGGCCATAGCAGGAGACAGCATGGCCGCCCCCTTCGCCATCCCACCCACCCGCGTGACACGGTCATCGGCAAGCTCGATCGTCTCAAGCGCCTCCTTGCGCACGGTGTCGGTGGTGAGGATCGCATCGGCCGCCGCCTGACCCGCGGGCTCGTCTGAACCGAGGGCCGCGACGAGCTTCGGGACGCCCGCCTTGATCGCGTCCATCGGGAGCGGGTAGCCAATGAGCCCGGTCGAGCACACCAGGACGTCCTCGGGCGCACAGCCGAGCTCGCGGGCGGTGAGCTCGCACATGCGGTACGCGTCCCGCCGGCCCGGCGCGCCGGTAGCGGCGTTCGCGTTGCCCGAGTTGAGGATCACGGCGGCGGCGCGGCCGTCACGGAGGTGCTCCCGGCTGACCTGCACCGGCGCCGCGGTCGCGAGGTTGGTGGTGAAGACGCCGGCGGCCGTCACCGGGCGCCGGTCGGCCGTCGCAACCAGTGCCAAGTCGGGCGACCCGTCGGCCTTGATCCCGCAGGCGATCCCGGCGGCCTCGAACCCGGCCGCCGCGGTCACGCTCACGGCGTCAGCCCCACGGCACTGAGACCGGTCGCCTCGGGCAGGCCGAGGAGCACATTGGCGCACTGCACGGCCTGGCCCGACGCGCCCTTGACGAGGTTGTCGAGCGCCGCGATCGCGAGCACAGTGCCGGTCCGGTCGTCGAAGCGGACCGTCACGTGGGCTGCGTTCGACGCCAGGGTCGCCTTCGTGCTCGGCGGGTCGTCGAGGACGGCGACGAACTGCTCGCCCGCGTACAGCTCGCGGTAGTGAGCCAGCAGCCGGGGCGTGGAGAGGCCGCCGACCGCGGCGCGGGCGTGGCAGGTAGCGAGGACGCCCCGCGTCATCGGCACGAGGTGCGGGGTGAAGAGCACCCCGACCGGTGTGCCCGCCACGCGGCTGAGCGCCATCTCCATCTCCCCGGTATGGCGGTGGGTGAGCAGGGCGTAGGGGGACACGTTCTCGTTGGCCTCGGAGAACAGGCTCGGCGCCGAGAGGCCGCGGCCGCGGCCGGAGACGCCCGAGAGGGCGTCGACCGTGAGCCCGACCGGCTCCACGAGCTGGTCGGCGAGGAGCGGCGCCAGTGCGAGGGCCGCCGCCGTCGGGTAGCAGCCGGGCGCGGCCACGTGCGCGGCTTCGGCGAGGTCACCGCGAAAGAGCTCGGGCAACCCGAACGCGAACCGGTCGAGGAGGTCGGGCGTGCCGTGCGGAGCGCCGTACCACTGCTCGTATAGGTCGGCCGGGAGGCGGAAGTCGGCGCCGAGGTCGACCAGGTGGTCCACTCGACCGAGGAGGTCGGGCACGATCCGCTGCGACTCTCCGTGCGGCAGGGCGAGGAACGCGACGTCGAGGCCCGTCAGCGCGTTGGCGTCGAAGGCGGCGTAGTCGAGGTGGGCGTACTCGGCGGCCAGTGACGGGTACAGGGTCCCCACCGGCGCCCCCGCGTTGGCGTCGGCGGTGACGTGGGCAACTTCGATCTCCGGGTGCGGGGCGAGGAGCCGCAGCAGCTCGGCCCCCGTATACCCTGAGGCACCCACCACCGCCGCCCGATACGCCATGTCGAATATCATACACGATCATGCATAAGCGCCGGGAAGAGACGACTGCGGCCCGGCCGTTCGGCGGCGCCACCGTCGGGACCTGCCTCGGTCCGGTCACGTACACCGTCTCGGCCGCCGCCAACGAGCGCTACTGGGCCGCCGCCGGCGTCGACCACCCGGCGCTGCGGGACGGCGCGCTCTACCCCCCGATCGCCGCCAACCTCACCATCCTGGCGTTCCAGACGGTGGCGGACCGGCCGATGATCCAGACCGCCCAGCGGCTCGTCTGCCACCGCCGCGGCGAGGCCGGGTCGGAGCTGACGGTCCGCGGGACGGTGGTGGACCGGTTCACGAAGCGGGGGCGGGAGCACGCGGTGGTGGAGGCCGTGGTCGAGCTGCCGGGCGGCGAGCCGCTGTGGACCTCGGTGGCGACGTTCATCGAGCCGGGGCCGGCGTCATGACCGAGCACCACCGGGAGCTCCATCTCACGCCCGACTTGCTACGGGCGTACTCCCGCCGGGGGAACTTCCACTCCGAACCGGGCGAGGCGCGTCGGCTCGGGCTCCCCGGCCTCGTGGCCCAGGGCCTCCAGGTGGCGGGGCCCGCATACGGGCTCCTCCTCGACGAGTGGGGCGAGGAGTTCCTCGCCCACGGCGACCTGGAGCTGAAGTTCGTGGGCATGGTCGTGGACGGCCAGACGGTCGACGCCACCGTGAGGTTCGACGACGGCGAAGCCGGGATCGAGGTCGTCAACCGCGACGCCGGCGCGGTGGCGGCGGTGGGACGGGCCCGGTGCACCGCCCGCCCGCACGCCTGATCGCGTCGACGGCTCGCTCACCGGCCCTGGAGCGCAGGCAGGACCTCGTCGGCCATCATCCGGTTCGAGCGCCGGCGCTCGTCCGGGTCGGCATCGATCGACGGGCCGATGACGACCAGGCGCTCGAGCCCGGCGTCGGTGAGCTCGCCGAGTCGATCGAGGCACCGCGCCGGCGGTCCCGCCACGCCGAACCGCCCGACGAAGGCGGCGTCGAGCGCGCTTGCGTGCCTAGCGCGCGCGAGCGTGTGGTTGGCCCGGTCGTACGTAGCGTGGAGCTGCTCGAAGACGCGGCGGTCCTCGGGACGCTGGCCATCGGGCGAGCTCCCCGCCATCCCGGAGAAGTGCGCGACCGTGCCGATGGCCCCCCGCAGTAGCTCCACGCCGGTGGCCGCGCTCGGGTGCGGCGCCACGTTGACGAAGGCCCCGAAGCCCATCGCGTCGGGATCGAGGCCGGCTTCGGCGCGCGCGGCGCGGGCGAGATCGATGCCCCACCGGATGCGGTCGGCATCGGCGCCGACCGCGAACGTCACCCGGTCGGCCAGGCGGGCGGCGGCAGCGATCACTCGCGGCCCGGTGGCGGCAACGTCGATCGGCACCCGGGGCTGGGTAGCGCGCTCGAGCCAGCGCAGCCGGCTCGGGTGCCCGCCGAGGTCGACGTCGTGGCCTCGCAGGTAGCCGCCGAGCATCTCCAGGTACCGCTCGAGCACGGCCACCGGCGCGGGCTCGAGCCCGAGGTGGAACAGCGCCGAGTCGCCGCGCCCGATGCCGAGGACGGCGCGCCCTCCGCAGTATTCCTGCACCGTCGCGATGGCGGTGGCGGTGGCCGCGGGGTGACGGGTGACCGGGTTGGTCACGCCGGTGGCGAGGCCGAGGCGAGCGGTGGCCCCGCCCATGATCACGAGTCCGACGTACGGATCGCCGGTGAGGTTCTGAGAGTCGGTGACCACCACGCCGTCCCAGCCCGCCGCCTCGGCGCGCTGCGCGAACGCCACGGCGATGCCGGGCTCGGGCACACTCTGGACCCACACCTCGATCGGCGCCACCACGTCCGTCGGCACATCCTGCGTCGGCACGTCCTCGGTTGGCCGACACGACCCTAATATCGGTGGGCGTCCACCGGGCATGGGGAGGTGTTGCCGTGGCCAAGCCGATCATCTCCGCCGACTCGCACGTCACCGAGCCGGCCGACACCTACGTCGACCGGATCGACCCCGAGTTCCGGGACCGGGCGCCGCACCTCGTACACGACGACAAGGCCGGCGACATCTTCGTGATCCCGGGGATGAAGACGCCGGTCCCGATGGGCCTCGTGGCCGCCGCCGGCAAGCCCGCCGAGGAGATCACCCTCTTCGGAGCGAAGTGGGAGGACCTGCACCGGGGCGGCTGGGACCCCGAGGCGCGCATCGCCGACCAGGATCGCGACGGCGTCAGCGGCGAGATCATCTACCCCACGGTCGGAATGGTCCTGTGCAACCACAAGGACCTCGACTACAAGCAAGCGTGCATGGATGCCTACAACCTCTGGATCGCCGAGTACTGCTCGGCGCACCCCGACCGGCTGTTCGGGATCGGCCAGACCGCCATGCGCACACCCGAGGACGGCATCGGTGACCTCGAGCGGATCAGGGATCTCGGGCTCAAGGGGGTGATGATGCCGGGCGTCCCCGGCGAGGACGACTACGACAGCGACCGCTACGACGCGTTCTACGAGGCCGCGGTCGAGCTGGGCCTTCCGCTCTCGTTCCACATCCTGACCGGCCCTGCCGACCGACCACGGGGGCCCAAGCTCAACGGCTTCCTCACGATCGTCCGGCAGTGCCAGGACGTGATGGGGACCTTGGTGCTCAGCGGTGTCTTCGAGCGGCACCCGCGCCTGAAGGTGGTGTGCGTCGAGGCCGACGCCGGCTGGGTACCGCACTACATGTACCGCATGGACCACGCCTACAAGCGACACCGCAACTGGCTGCCCGCCGGCGCGCTGTCGAAGCTCCCGAGTGAGTACTTCCGCGAGAACATCTACGTGACATTCCAGGACGACCGAGTGGCGTTCAAGATGACGAGCATGGTGAACGTGGAGCGCCTGATGTGGGCCAACGACTTCCCGCACAGCGACGCCACGTGGCCGTGGTCACAGGAGGTCCTCGCCGAGCACACCGCCGGCCTGTCGCAGCACGAGAAGGACCGGATCCTGCACGACAACGTGGCCGAGCTGTACCGACTGCCGACGCCGGCGCCGGTCTAACCCTCGCGGCTGGACCCCTCCGCGACCCGGCGGGCGCGATCCACACAGTCGCCGCAGATGCACGCCCGGGGCCCGACCACGAGGGTCTCGACCTCGGTCGGGCCCCGGCCGCAGAACGCGCAACGGCGCATCGACGCCTCGGCCGACGGCCGGTCACCGGCCACGGCCTCCCAGTGCTCTTCCTCGACCGACGGCGGGACGTCGACGATGGGGTGTAGCCCGCTCGCGTCAGGCGGCTCGGTGCCTCCGCCCAGCAGCTCGAGGACTTCCGCTCGAGCACGAACGAGGTCGACGCCCAGCTTCTCCAGGACCTGCGCGGCGACCCCTTCGCCCTCGGCGACCAACCCGAGCAGGATGTGCTCGGTGCCGATGTAGCTGTGACCGAGTTGGAGGGCCTCACGGAGACTCAGCTCGAGGACCTTCTTCGCCCGGGCCGTGAACGGGATTTGATCGGATGGAGCCGAGCTGCCGTGGCCGATGACCTTCTCGACCTGTGCCCGCGCGGTCGCGAGTGAGACCTCGAGCGACTCGAACGCACGGGCCGCGACCCCCTCGTGCTCGGCGAGCAGCCCCAACAGGATGTGCTCGGTCCCGATGTAGTTGTGACCGAAGAGGCGGGCCTGCTCCTGTGACCGCACGACGACCCGCCGGGCGCGGTCCGTGAAGCGTTCGAACATCGGCTTCAGGATACGACCATCAGCCCGACGCCGCCTCCAGCTTCCGGCGCACCTCGTCGGGGATCGGCACCGGGTCGTGCGTCCCGGGGACCACGCTCACGTACGTGACCGTGCCGACGCAAACCAGCCGGTCCTCCACCGTGGCCGTGTAGCGCACGTCGAGCGATCGGTTCCCGAGGCGGGCCGGCACGACCTCGATGTCGACCGTCTCGTCGAAGCCGGCCGGGCCCTGCCACTCGACCACAGCCTTGACGATCATCAGGTCGAAGTCGCGGAAGAAGGCGACCGCGGGCGGGAGGCCGAGCGAATCGAAGAACCGTGTGCAGGCCTCGTCGAAGTACGTGAGCCAGTGGGCGTTGAACACCACCCCTTGGGCGTCGACCTCGGCGTAGCGGGGCCTCAGCCCGTGGACGAACGGCACCGCGGCCTCCCTTCCGCTCTCAGGCCCGCAGCTCGGCGCCGTGCGCGGCCGTCACCGCCTCGATGCAACGCTGCCGCAACCCCCCGACCTCCTCGTCGGTGAGCGTGCGGTCGGGCGCCCGGAACCGGAGGGCGAAGGCGAGGCTCTTGCGTCGCTCCCCCAGTGAACCCGAGCGGAAGACGTCGAACAGCCGCAGGTCCTCGAGGAGCTCGCCGCCGGAGGCGCGCAGGGTGCCGGCGACGTCGCCCGCGGCGACGTCCTCTCGGACCACGAAGGCGAGGTCGATGTTCGAAGGCGGGTATGCCGACGGAGGCCGGAAGGCACGGGCGCGCCTGTCGGCGGCGAGCAGCCGATCGAGGTCGACCTCGAGCGCCACGACGGGCGGAGCGAGGTCGAGGGCCTCGAGCACCTTGCCGTCGACCTCCCCCACGGCGCCGACCTCGCGGCCGTCGACGAGCACCGCCGCGGCTCGGGTCGCGTGGAAGCCCGACCGCACCGCGGACTCGGTCCTGCCGTCGGCGACCTCCAGCGCGTCGAAGAGCTGGTTGAGAACGTCGACGGCGTCGTGCACGTCGACGGGCCGGTCGTCCTCGACCGGCCGGCGTCGCACCGCGCCCGCGATCACCGTCGCCAGATGGTGGGGCTCGTCGGGGAGCGTCTCAGCGCCGGTGCCAAGGAACACGTGGCCGAGCTCGAAGAGCGCCACATCGGCGAGCCCGTGGGCGCGGTTGCGAGCCACCGCGCGCAACAGCCCCGGCAGGATGCGGGTCCGCAGGACCGACTCCTCCGCCCGCAGCGGGTTCGCGGCCTCGACCAGACGATCGAGCGGCGCGCCGGTGCACTCGAGATCGGCCACCGCGACCAACGGGATGGTGACCGCCTCGCACAGGCCGGCGCCCACGAGGACGTCGCCCACCAGGCGACGCTCCCGCTGCGGGCGCGTGAGCGCTCCGACCTGGTCGTCCGGCTTCGCCACCGTGCGGCCGATGGCGTCGAAGCCCACGCGACGCGCGACCTCCTCGACGAGGTCGATCTCCCGCTCGAGGTCAGGCCGGAACGTGGGCGGGATCGCCGCGATGGCGTCGCCCGACCCCTCGAGGTCGATGTCGAGTGGCCGGAGCGCCTCCAGGACATCGCGGTCGGAGAGCTGGGTCCCGAGCACCCCGTTGACCTTGCTCGCGCGCAACCGGATCCGCCTGCGCTCGACCGGGCGCGGGTACTCGTCGACCGCGCCCGGCGCGACCCGCGCGTCCGCCACATCGGCCAGCAGCTCCATCGCCCGCTCGGCGTGCTCGGCGACGCCGTCGGGGTCGATGCCGCGCTCGAAGCGGGCGCTCGACTCCGAGCGCAGCTTGAGCCGCTTGGAGCTCCGGGCGATCCCCATCGGCTGGAAGTACGCGGCCTCGAGCAGGATCTCGGTCGTGGAATCCGAGACCTCCGACGCTCCTCCGCCCATGATCCCGGCGATCGCCTGGGGCACGCGATCGGCGTCACAGATGAGCAGGTCGTCCTGCTCGAGGTCGCGGCCGACGCCGTCGAGGGTCGTGATCCGCTCGCCCGGCCCCGCCAGGCGAACGACGATGCCTCGGCCGCCCAGCCGCGCCAGGTCGAAGGCATGCAGAGGCTGGTTGCGTTCCAGGAGCACGTAGTTGGTCACGTCGACCACGTTGCTGATCGACCGCATACCCGCTTTCGCGAGACGCTGCGTGAGCCACGCGGGCGAGTCGCCCATTTCGACGCGCGCGACCCGGGCCAGGTAGCGGGGGCAACGATCGGGGGCCTCGATCCGGACGGTGGCGTCGGTGCTCACGGCCGGGTCGACGGGCGCGTGGGCCTCGCGAACGTCGAATGGCCAGCCGAAGTGCGCCGCGAGCTCGCGGGCGACGCCCACGATGCACATGGCGTCAGGGCGGTTCGGCGTGATCGAGAGGTCGAACACCACGTCGTCGAGCCCGAGGAGCTCCCGCACGTCGGCGCCCAGGTCGGCACCGGCGTCGAGGTGCAGGATCCCCTCGTCGTCGTCCCCGAGCCCGAGCTCCTCGGGTGAGCAGAGCATCCCGTTCGACTCCACCCCGCGGATCGTTCGGCGCTCGAGCCGTCCGCCCGGGATCTGCGCGCCTGCGGACGCGTACGGCACGACGTCGCCCGCCGTGAGGTTGCGCGCGCCGCACACGACCCGCGCCTCGCCGTTGCCGGTGTCGATGTCGACGAGCGTGAGCTTGTCGGCATTCGGATGTGGGAGCACCTCGAGGACCCGGGCCACGACCACCCCGGCAACTTCACGGCCTGGCTCGTCGACTCCTTCGACCTCCAAGCCGAGCTGGTTGAGCGCGGCGACAAGCTTGTCGACGGGCGCATCCACCGCCGTGAAGTCGCGGATCCAGGAGAGCGGCGCGCGCATCAGTACTGAGCCAGGAACCGGACGTCGCTGTCGAAGAACGTGCGGATCTCGTCGATCCCGTAGCGGATCATGGCGATCCGCTCGAGCCCGAAGCCGAAGGCGAAGCCCTGCCACTCCTCGGGGTCGTAACCGACCGCCACGAAGACGTTGGGGTCGACCATCCCACAGCCGCCGAGCTCGACCCACCCGGTGTGGGAGCACACGCGACAGCCGGCTCCGTGACAGAAGATGCAGCTGACGGCGAGCTCGGCCGACGGTTCCGTGTACGGGAAGTAGTCGGAGCGGAAGCGCGTCCGCAGGGACTCGTCGTCGAAGAGCCGCTTCACGAACGTCTCGATCGTGCCGAACAGGTCGGCGAGGGTGAGTCCTCGATCGACGGCGAGACACTCGATCTGGTGGAACACGGGCGAGTTGCGGGGGCCCGGCGTCTCGTTCCGGTAGGTGCGGCCCGGCGCGACGACATAGATCGGCGGCTCGCTCGCCTCCATGGTGCGGATCTGGACCGGCGACGTGTGCGTGCGCAGCATGACCTGCTCGGCGGCGCCGAGACGGACGTAGAGCGTGTCCTGCATCGACCGCGCCGGATGCGCAGGCGGGATGTTGAGGGCCTCGAAGTTGTGCCAATCGTCCTCGACCTCGGGCCCCTCCGCTACCCGATAGCCGAGACCCACGAAGATGTCCTCCAGCTCGCGTTGCACCTGCGTGACGAGGTGCAGGTGCCCCCGGGCACGGCCGTGGCCGCCCTCGGTGAGGTCGGCGCGCTCCGCCGGTGGCCGCCCCGCCTGGCCCTCCTCGGCGGCGAGCGCCAACCGGCGGGCCTCGATGATCTCTCCGACTGCCGCCCTGTACGCCGACACGGCCTTCCCGGCCACGGGGCGGTCGCCGTGCGCCAGGAGCTTGATCGCCTCGTTGACCTGCGAGACGGGCGAGCGCCGGCCCAGGTAGCGCCGCTCGAGCTCCCCAAGCGCCGGAAGCGTTGCGGCAGAAGCCACCTCCGCCTCGACCTCACCCCGAGCGGTGTCGAGGACCTGCTGCGCCTCGGCGAGGTTCATCGGCCGCGGCGGCGCGCGCCGTGGCGCCGGCGAGCCGCCTCGAAGCAGAGCACCGTGCCGGCCATCGCCACGTTGAGGGACTCGCCCGCGGACCCGGCGGTGGGGATGGTCACCGTTCCGTCGAGGTGGGGTGCGAGCTCAGGGCCGAGGCCACGCGCCTCGTTGCCGAGCACCAACGCGAGGGGCCCTTCGAGGTCGACGCCGTCGAGCGGCTCGCCCCCGGCGGCGGCCGTGCCGAGCCGCCGTCGCCCCTGCGCGCCCAGCGCCTCGAGCACCTCCACCGGGTCCTGGCCCTCCACGACGGGGATTCCGAAGATCGCGCCCGCCGACGAGCGCACCACCTTCGGGTGATGAGCGTCAACCGAATTGCCGCAGAACACTACTCCCGCCGCTCCGGAAGCCTCGGCACTGCGCAGCAACGTCCCCGCGTTCCCCGGGTCCTGCACCGACACGAGCACGAGCACGAGCCCTTCCACCGGGAGCGCACCGAGCGCGAGGTCTGCCCGCGGCGCGACCGCCAGCACCGGCTGCGGCGTGGCCGTCGCCCCCACCCGCTCGAGCACCCCTTCCTTCAGCTCCGCGACACGGACGCCGCTCCGTCGCACCCGCTCGACCAGCGGAGCGAACGCGCGGTCGGCGCCGGGACCCAGGTACACGGTCTCGAGGACCGCGCCGCGCTCGAGCGCGGCGGTGACGACCCGCGGCCCTTCGAGCACGAATGCGCCCTCCTCGACGCGAGCTCGGGCGTCGCGCAGCAGCGCGTGTAGCCGCCGCGCCTCGTGGTGACGCGGGCCCAGGGTCGCGATTACGCGGCCTCAAGCGCCTCGCGCGCCGCCTCGACCAGCGCGCCGAAGGCAGCAGAGTCGCGCACGGCGAGGTCGGCGAGGATCTTGCGGTCGACCTCGATCCCCGCCGCCTTCAGGCCGGCGACGAACCGCGAGTACGAGATGTCGTGCTGACGGCACGCGGCGTTGATGCGCACGATCCAGAGCCGGCGGAACTCGCCCTTGCGGGCCCGCCGGTCGCGGTACGCGTACCGCAACGAGCGCATGACCTGCTCGTTGGCCTTGCGGAAGCTGCGGCTCTTGGCCCCCGAGTAGCCCGACGCAGCATCGAGCACGGCGCGACGGTGCTTCTTGCTCGGGACGGAACGCTTGACTCTCGCCATCTCACTGCCTCCTGGGCGGCGCCGGACGTCATGTCCGGCCGAGCATCCGCTCGACGTGCTTGCGGTCGCCGCCGGTCACCTCGGCGCCGCGGCCGAGGCGGCGCGTCCGCCGGCTGGACTTCTTCTCCAGCAGGTGCGATCGGAAGGCCTTTCGCCGGCGGATCTTGCCGGTGCCGGTGACCCTGAACCGCTTGGCTGCACCCCGGTGCGTCTTCGTCTTCGGCATTCTCCTCACCGCGCTCCTGTGCTCCCGTCGGGCTCCGCGCCCGCGCTGCCGTCGGCCTGCGCCCCAAGGGCCGAGGCCCGGGCCCGCGCCCGGGGCTTCTTGGTCGGGTGCAGCACCATCGTCATGTTGCGTCCGTCCTGGCGGGGCGCCGACTCGACGATGGCGTGATCGCTCACCTGCTCGGCGATGCGCTCGAGGATCCGCAGCCCGAGCTCGGGATGGAAGATCTCCCGCCCCCGGAACATGATCGTCAGCTTCACCTTCGAGCCCTCGGCCAGGAACCGCTCCACGTGCTTCATCTTCGTCGTGTAGTCGTGTGCGTCGATCTTGGGCCGGAACTTCATCTCCTTGATGACCACGTTGGTCGCCTTGCGCCGGGACTCCTTGCGCCGCTGCTCCTGCTCGTAGCGGTACCGGCCGTAGTTCATGATCCGACACACCGGCGGGTTGGCGTTCGCCGCCACTTCGACGAGGTCGAGGCCCTCCTCCCGGGCGATGGCGAGCGCCTCGGGCAGGGCCTTCACGCCCAGCTGCTCGCCTTCTGCACCGATGAGGAGGACCTCTCGGGCCCGGATGCGGTCGTTGATCCGTGCGTCGTCGTCTGTGGCTATGTGATCACCTGCGCTTCGGGACCGGCTACGTGTAGACGTGAAGATGGCGGACTCGGGAAGTCCGCCATCGGCCGGTCCGGTGAAGACCGGGACAACGAACCCGGCTCGGCAGCGCCGGCCGGGTGGGGATGGGCCACGTCTTGCGAGACGAGGCCCGTCCCACTTCCCTCATCAGTTGCCGAGCGGCCAGGATAACAGTGTGAGCAGCCTCTGGACACCGTACGGCGAGCACGAGCCCCGGGAGGAGGATGGCCCGACCGAGCCCCGATCGGCCGGCCCGGCGGCAGGCCCGGCCGGCGAGGCGGGCCCGCCCGGGGACGAGGTCGACCCCGAGGTCGCCGAGGAGCTGCACCAGCTCCGGGAGCAGCTCGCGGCGACGCCGGTGGGTGACATCGTCGCCAACCACGCCGTCGGGCTTTGGCAGCTCGCGATCGTGCACCTCGCTCCCGAGGGCGACACGCCGCCGCGGCTCGACGAGGCCCGCATCGCCATCGACGCCATGGCATCCCTGGTCGAGGGGCTCGGCGAGCGCCTCGGCGCCCACGAGGCGCCGCTGCGCGACGCGCTGGCCCAGCTCCGCCTGGTCTACGTGCAGGTGAGCCGGGACGGCGACCAGCCGGCCGACCCCGAGGTCACCGAGACCGACGGAGGGGACTCCTAGCGCGTGCCCTCCCGCATCGAGCAGTACGCCATCGTCGGGGACACCCAGACGGCGGCGCTGATCGCCGACAACGGGTCGGTCGACTGGCTGTGCGTGCCCCGCTTCGATTCGGGCGCCTGCTTCGCCGCGCTCCTCGGCGACGAGCGCCACGGGCACTGGCGGCTCGCGCCCCGTGGCGGCGGCCGGGCGGCACGGCGCCGCTACCGCGACCGGACGTTGGTCCTCGAAACCGACTTCGAGGTCGGCGGCGGCAGCGTGCGGATCGTCGACTTCATGCCGATCCGTGACCGCACCGTCGACCTGGTGCGGATCGTCGAGGGGGTGCGGGGCATGGTCGAGATGGAGATGGAGCTCGTGGTCCGCTTCGACTACGGGTCGATCATCCCCTGGGTCCACCGGATCGACGGCGCCCTGCACGCGGTGGCGGGCCCCGACGCACTCGTGCTGCACACGCCGGTCGAGACCCACGGGACCGACCACACCACCGTCGCCGAGTTCTCGGTACGCGAGGGCCAGCGGGTGCCGTTCGTTCTCGCGTGGTACCCGTCGCACCACGACCGACCGGGGCCGTCCGACGTCGACCGGTCGCACGGCAGGACGGTGTCGTTCTGGGAGGAATGGTCGGGACGCACGATCTACCACGGCGAGTGGTCCGAGCTCGTCAACCGGTCGCTGATCACGCTCAAGGCGCTCACGTACGCGCCCACCGGCGGGATCGTCGCCGCCGCGACCACGTCACTGCCCGAATGGCCGGGTGGTGTGCGCAACTGGGACTACCGCTTTTGCTGGCTGCGCGACGCCACGTTCACGCTCTACGCGCTGATGAGCGCGGGGTATGTGCACGAGGCGAAGGCATGGCGCGAGTGGCTGGTGCGTGCGGTCGCCGGCGAGCCCGACGAACTCCAGATCATGTACGGGCCGGCCGGTGAGCGGCGGCTCACGGAGATGGAGCTCGACTGGCTCCCCGGCTACGAGGGGTCTGGCCCGGTGCGGGTGGGGAACGCCGCCTGCGAGCAGTTCCAGCTCGACGTGTACGGCGAGGTCGCCGACGCCATGTACCAGGCGCGCGCCGTCGGCGTCACGGGCGAGTTCAGCAACTGGGAGATCTTACGGGCCGTCCTCGAGTTCCTCCAGGACGGGTGGAAGCGACCCGACGAGGGCATCTGGGAAGTGCGCGGGCCGAGGCAGCACTTCACCCACTCCAAGGTGATGGCGTGGGTCGCCCTCGACCGGGCAGTGAAGGCGGTCGACGAGCTCGGGTTCGAGGGACCGGTGGCGCGCTGGAAGGCGATCCGCGACGAGATCCACGCTGAGGTGTGCCAGCGGGGCTACGACGCGGCCCGTTCCGCCTTCGTGCAGGCGTACGGCTCGTCGAACCTCGACGCCAGCCTGCTCATGATCCCGCTGGTCGGCTTCCTGCCCGCCACCGACGAACGGGTCCGGGGCACGGTCGCGGCCATCCAGCGGGAGCTGACCCTCGACGGCTTCGTGCTTCGCTACTCGACCGCCGAGGTGACCGACGGCCTCCCGGCGGGCGAGGGGGTCTTCCTGCCGTGCTCGTTCTGGCTCGCCGACAATCTCGCCCTGATGGGCCGCGTTGCCGAGGCCCGGGCCCAGTTCGAGCGCCTGATCGGCCTGTGCAACGACGTCGGCCTGCTCTCGGAGGAGTACGACCCCGAGGGTCGGCGCCTGCTCGGCAACTTCCCTCAGGCGTTCACCCACGTCGGCCTGGTGAACACCGCCTCGAACCTCTCCACGGCCGCCGGCGGGCCCGCCCGCCGGCGGGCGCAGGCCCGTCGCTGACTCGATGCGTTCACTCATAGCCCCGATGTCCCTCAACGCACGCATCGAGGGGGGTCAGCGACGCTCGATCGACGCCGCCTCCCAGCGGCCGAGGGGCCCGGGAGCGACCTCGAACTCCACCGCGGCGCCCGCCTCGATCGTGCGCCTGGGGTCGGCGATGGCGGTGCAGTGGAACGGGAACCGCTCGCCGTCGCTCTCGATCGTCCCGAGGCCCCGATGCTCGTCGAAGGCGACGACCACGCCCGTCAATGCACGATCTTCGCGATCGGGAGCTCGATGATCCCGGTGGCGCCGCCCTCCCTGAGCGCGGGGATGAGGGTGTTGATCTCGCTCTTCGCGACGACGGTCTCGACCGCGTAGGCGTCGTCGCCGAAGAGCTTCGACACCGTCGGCGACTTGAGCGCCGGGAGCAGCGCGATGACCTCGTCGAGGCGCGCCTCGTCGACGTTCAGCTTCACCAGCACCCGCCCCCGCGCCTCGAGCACCCCCGACAGGAGAGTCTGCAGCTGCTCCATGGCCTTGCGCTTGCGGGCGTCGCCGTGGGCGGACGGGTTGGCGATCAGCTCCGTGTACGACACGAGGATGGTGTCGAGGATCCTCAGGCCTGCGGCTCGGAGCGCCCGGCCCGTCTCGGTGATCTCGACGACGGCGTCGGCGATCTCGGGCACCTTGGCTTCGGTGGCCCCGTACGACAGCGAGATGTCGGCGTCGACGCCGTGCTTCTCGAGGAACCGCGCCGTCAGCCCGGGGTACTCGGTGTGGACGCGCACCCCGGCGGGCAGGTCGCCCACCGTGGTCGCGGGCGCGTCAGCCGCCACCGCCAGCACCACCCGGATCGGTCGCGCGGTGGCCTTGGAGTAATGCAGCTCGGTGAGCGACACCACGTCGGCGCCGGTCTCCTCGATCCAGTCCCGCCCGGTGATGCCGAGGTCGAAGAGCCCGTCGGCCACGTAGCGCGGGATCTCCTGGGGCCGCAGGATCCGCACGTCGTCGATGCGGGGATCGTCGACGGTGGCGCGATAGTCGACGTCGGAGACGCGGTTGACGGCGAGGTCGGCGTCGTCGAAGAGCTGGAGGGTCGCCCGCTCGAGCGATCCCTTCGGGAGCACGAGGCGCAGCATCGCCCGCCTACCCCTCTCCCTGCGCCTTGGGGAGCTGTCGCATGAGGTCGACCATCTCGATGGCCGTGACGGCGGCCTCGTAGCCCTTGTTGCCCTCGGCACCCCCGGCGCGCGCCATGGCCTGGGCGACGTCGTCGGTGGTGAGGACGCCGAAGACCACCGGCACACCCGTGTCGAGCGCGGCGCGGGTGACGCCCGCCGCGCACTGCCCGGCGACGTACTCGAAGTGGGGTGTCCCGCCCCGGATCACGGCTCCCAGACAGATGACCGCGTCGACGTCGCCCGACGCCGCGAGCCGCTTCGCTACCAGCGGGATCTCGTAGGCACCGGGCACCCATGCGAGGGGCACGTCGACGACGTCGGCGCCGTGTTCACGCAGGGCCTCGAGCGCCCCCTCGAGCAGCGGCTTCGTGACCGCGTCGTTGAAGCGCCCGGCGACGATCGCGAGGCGCATGCCGGCGGCGTCGAGGCTGCCCTCGTACTCGGAGTAGCTGCCCACTCAACTCCCTCCAAGACCCTCGTCCTCGATGTCGAGGAGGTGGCCGAGCTTC
Organism: Acidimicrobiia bacterium; assembly: GCA_050743365.1. GTDB lineage: Bacteria > Actinomycetota > Acidimicrobiia > IMCC26256 > JACDBD01 > JBOGFI01. The sequence continues at coordinate 17,798 of JBOGFI010000007.1, forward strand.
TCCTGCTTCGCGAGCAGGTAGGCGATGTTCTCCTCGTTGGGGTGGGCGCGCAGCGGCACTCGTTCGACGATCTCCAGACCGTAGCCCTCGATCCCGCCGTACTTGGCGGGATTGTTGGTCATGAGCCGCATGGTCGTGATGCCGAGGTCGACGAGGATCTGCGAGCCGATGCCGTACTCGCGCGAGTCGACGGGGAACCCGAGCTCGACGTTGGCCTCGACCGTGTCACGCCCCTTGTCCTGGAGCGTGTAGGCGCGCAGCTTGTGCCCGAGCCCGATGCCGCGCCCTTCGTGGCCCCGCAAATAGACGACCACGCCCTCGTCGGCCATCGCGACCTGCTCGAGCGCGAGGTCGAGCTGGAGACCGCAATCGCAGCGCAACGACCCGAACACGTCCCCGGTGAGGCACTCCGAGTGCACTCGCACGAGCACGTCCGGCTTTCCCGCGACCTCGCCTCGCACGAACGCCATGTGCTCGACGCCGTCGAGCAGCGACTGGAACACGTACGCGGTGAAGACGCCGTGACGGGTCGGGATCCGGGCCTCGGAGACGCGGCGCACGAGCTTCTCGCGGTGGCGCCGGTAGCGGATGAGATCGGCGATGGAGATGAGCTGGAGGTCGTGACGGGCGGCGAACCGCTCGAGCTCGGGGAGGCGGGCCATCGTGCCGTCGTCGTTGACGACCTCGGCGAGCACGCCTGCGGGATAGCAGCCGGCGTCCCGGGCGAGGTCGATGGTGGCCTCCGTGTGCCCCGCCCGCTTGAGCACGCCACCCTCCCGATACCGGAGCGGGAAGATGTGCCCGGGGCGGGCCAGGTCGTCGGGCTTGGTCCCGGAGTCGATCAGCGCGTGCACCGTCACGCACCGATCGGCGGCGGAGATCCCCGTGGTGGTGCCCCGCTTGGCGTCGACGGAGACCGTGAACGCGGTGCGGTAGGCGGTGGTGTTGTCGGCGACCATCATCGGCAGGTGGAGCTGGTCAAGCCGCTTCCCTTCGAGCGGCATGCAGATGACCCCGCTCGTGTGGCGGATCATGAAGGCCATCGCCTCGGGCGTGACCTTCTCCGCCGCCATGATGAGATCGCCTTCGTTCTCACGGTTGGCGTCGTCGACGACGATGACCGGCTCCCCGCGGGCGATGGCGTCGATCGCGTTCTCGACCTCGGTGAACGGCATCCTCAGGCCTTCCTGCCGGCGCCGTCGAGCAGGCGCTCCACGTACTTGGCGACGACGTCGACCTCCAGGTTCACGGGGTCGCCACGGCCCTTCGTGCCCAGGGTCGTGACCTCGAGGGTGTGCGGGACGACGGCGACGGTGAAGCCCTGCTCCTCCGTCGAGGCCACCGTCAGGCTCACCCCGTCGACCGTGATCGAGCCCTTCTCGACCACGTAGCGCAGCAGGTCGGGCGGCGCCGCGAAGCCGACCCGGGTCGAACCATCGGCGAGGGCGTCGCGCGACTTGATCCGGCCGACGGCGTCGACGTGGCCCTGCACGAGGTGGCCGCCGAGGCGGTCCGTCAGGCGCACGGGCCGCTCGAGGTTGACGGCGTCGCCGGCGCGCAGCGCGCCGAGCGCGGTCCGGTCGAGCGTTTCGGTCACCGCGTCCGCCGCCCACCAGTCGTCGCCGCGCTCGACGAGCGTGAGGCAGCATCCGTTGACGGCAAGCGACGCGCCCACCTCGGCGTCGGCGAGCACGGCGCGGGCCTCGAACTCGAGCCGGGCGCCGCCGGCGTGAGCGTCCACGCGCCGTACCCGGCCGAGCTCCTCCACGATCCCGGTGAACATCAGCGAGCCGCCCCGCCCGGTTCGTACTCGAGGCGCACGTCGTCGCCCAGCGACACGGTCGAGACGCGGCGCCACCGGGGCGCGTCGGCGATGGTGGCCGGGCCCGGCC
>JBOGFI010000008.1:0-5749 GCA_050743365.1 Acidimicrobiia bacterium
GCTCTGCGCACGCCTTGACTGCGGGGTCGTCGGCGAGCACACCGGGATCGCTCCCGTCGAGGACGGGCACGAGCGCCTCGAGCGCGGCGGTGAAGCGCGCCGCCAGATCGTCCATCGACATGCCCATGACCGCGAAGTCGACCGGCAGCGCGCCGGCGGCGACGCCGATCCCGACGCGTCCGGGGAACCGCGCCGCGAGCCACGCGACCTCTTCCGCGACCAGCGCCGGTGGGCGCAACGGCAGGAGCAGTGGGCACGGCGCCGCCCATCCGTCGGTCATCGCCTCCAGGCACCATCCCGCGGCTTGGAGCGGGTTCGGGAGGTAGCCGGCGAAGCCGCCGTGGTGCTCGCTCGTCATCACCCCGTCGAAGCCGTGGTCGGCGGCGAGCGCGGCCTGGGCGCGCAGCTCGTCGACGATCGCCGGCGCCGGCAGGTCATTGTCGGGGTACAGCCGCAACGAGACCGAGCCGCGCCCGAACGGCGTCACGCTCAGCTCCGGGTGTCCTCGTAGCCGTGGGGCAGCTTGATCGGCGGGTTCGGGAGCTGCACCACGCCCCGCTCGGCGAGGAGGCGCTCGTAGCCCTCGGGGTCGGCCGGGAAGGAGCGGGGATCGCCCATCATCACCTCGAACAGCGTGACGCCGTCGGGCCCGGCGACGAAGGGCCCGAACGCATCGCCCTGGTCGAGGGCGATGTGGGTGCCGGGGGGGCAGTGCACGTCGCCGCAGGTCATGTCGCCCTCGATCACGAACACGACGTGATCGCTGTTGTGGCCGTGAGGCTGCACGATCATGCCCGGGTCCCAGCGGGCGTAGAGGGAGAGGTACCGGGGCGAGAACTCGACCCACTTCTCGTACACGGAGGCAATGTGGTCGCCGTGCTGCTGGCGCCGCACCTCCTGCCAGTCGAGCTCGTCGAGATGCCGGATCCGCGGGCCGCCGGCCATGGGATTTCCCCCTCACCTAAGATTCTTAGGAGTGAGAGATTATCCCGAGGAGCAGGCGGGCGCACGAGGGTCCACCACCATGGGGACGATCGCGATCAGGCCGGTCACGGCGGCGATCGGCGCAGAGATCGAGGGCGTCGACCTCGCCGCGGCCCTGAGCGACCGGACCGTCGCCGAGATCCGCCGGGCGCTGCTCGACCACCTCGTGGTCTTCTTCCGGGGCGAGCCCGACTCGATCGCGTTCTGGGACAACCGGTGCGTGCAGCACTACGCGGTCGCCGACTACTCGAGCGCCGGGTCATGCACCGCGTCACCATCGACGGCCCCCCTGCCGGCTGAGTAGCGGTGGACGTCGAGGCGCGATACCTGTCGGAGCCCGGCCCGGTCGGGCTGTTCACCCGGCTGACGCGCGTCGGCCTGCTCGTCGACGCGTTCCAGCACCGCTGCCTCGATCCGTTCGGGCTCCGCTTCATCGACTACTCGGTGCTGCGTGTGCTCCAGCTCGCGGGCGCGCCCTACCGCATGTCACCGACGGAGCTGAGCGATATCGTCCTCCGCTCGAGCGGCGGGATGACCCAGATCCTCGACCGGCTGGAGCGCGCCGGCGTCGTCGAGCGGGCAGCCGACCCGTCGGACCGCCGCAAGGTCGTCGTCGGGCTGACCCCGGCCGGGCTCCGCACCGCAGACCAGGCCAACGCCAGCTACCGGGCAGAGCGTGAGCGCGTCCTCGGTGCCCTCTCCGACGACGAGGTCGAGCAGCTCGACGGCGCGGTCCATCGGCTGCTCGAGCTCCTCGACGGCGACGCCCGGGAACGGGCGAGCGCATAGGTCACGCGGGCCGGTGTCCGATGAGCGCGCGAAGTCCTACGGGTAGGCGCTCGGTACCGAAGGAGGACGCGACGGTCACCTGGAGGCCGTTGTTCCCGAGGAGTGCCGGGACGAGCATGGTGTCGATCAATACGTTGTCATGGCGTTCGTCGTCACGGCGCCACGAGCCGTCCTCGTTCCGGAGGAAAGTGGTCATCTCCCGAACGAACCGGTTGCGCGACGGAACCGAGAACTTCGTGATGATCGCCCAGTCGTCACTGACCCGGCCCAGGTCGGGAGCATCGCGTCGAGCTTCACCCCATTCGAGATCGCACAGGTCGATCGCGAGCACACCGCCCGGGCGGAGCGCTTGCGCGACGGCGACAAGCGCGCGATCGATGGCGGATTCGTCGGGGAGATAGTTGAGGACGTGGCCGACCGAGACCACCGCGTCCGCAGGCGGGAGTGGGTCGTCAGGCAGCACGACCTGAGAAATGTCCTCGGCGCCGGTTGCGACTTCGCGCGCGAGATCGACCATCGCCGGCGACGCGTCGGTCGCGATGACGCGATGTCCCGCGTCGAGGAGGTGTCGGGTGAGCAAGCCGCTGCCGCAGCCGAGCTCGACGACGACGCCGTCCCGCTCGCGCACGGGTTCGAGCAACTCGAGGATCCCCGGCGCGCAAGCATGAGCGTGGAACCCGAACCCGCGGTGGTGCACGAGCGCGAGATCCCGCCGATAGTAGGGAGCGCCGGTTACCACGGAGGTCTCAGGACCCCTCGTCCAGAGCGGCAAGCACGAGCCACCAGGAGGCCAGGCCGTGTTCGCACCAGGCGTCGGGGGCGACAAGACAGTCGTCCGGGCAGCGACACACTCCATCGGCCAGCCACTCCGCCAAGGTGTCGGGATCCGGCGGAGCCCAGCCGCTGTTGACCTCGAACCAGGCGTGGGTATTGCGGACGGCCTTCGCACGGGTCACATCGTCGCCCTCGGTGATCATGGCCCTATTCTCGCCCGGGAACGGGCGAGCGCGTCGTGTCGGTGCGCGCACACCACAAGCGCTGAGCGCGGTCCTCATGATCCCCTAACACCGTCGTGACAGGATGCGGCGCATGAGGCGCTCCCTGCGGATCGTTGCCGTACTGCCCGTGGTCGCCGTGTCCGGAGTCGTCCTCGCCGCGTGCGCTCCTGTAGCCGTAGTTCCTTCGGTCCCGTTCTCCCACGGGCAGTTCGAGGGCTTCGACGTCATCTCCTACGTGCCCGACCATCCGGTGGCGATCGCCTACGTCTTTCACGGGAGCAACGGCAGCGCCGCGTTCGCCGAGAAGGTCGAGACAGTCGCCGTGCTCAACGGCCTGATCGGTCGCGGCTACGGGTTCGTCGCCACCGACAGCACCGAGCGAACCGGGAACAAGCGCTGGAACGTCAGCGACCCGTCGCTGCAGACCAACCCCGACCTGGCGCGGCTCGTTCGGCTGCACCAACACCTGACCAACACCACGAGCGTCCAGGCGACGACACCGATCGTGGGGCTCGGCATGTCGAACGGCGCTCGGTTCGTCACCTTGTTCGGGCAGACATGGTCCGATGCCGGCTACCCCGTCCAAGCCATAGCCCCGTACATGGGACGCATCGCCGAGCCGGTCGAGCAGTCCGGCGGCCTCACCGTCCCGACGTTCTTCGTCACTGCGGAGAACGACTTCACGTCGCCCCCGGGCCCGATCGCAGCCAACTACGCCGCCACCTCCGGCGCCGGCACGCCGGCAGAGCTGCATGTGGCCCAGGAGATGAACCTGCGAGCGAGTCGCTTCCTCCGGATCCCCGGAATCGACGGAGGAGAGGCCCAGGCCGTCTTCGACGCGCTCGTGGACGCCGGCGTCTGGAACGCAGCGGGGGAGCGAGCCGTGACTCTCGACCAGGCGGTCGCGTTGGCGCCGACGGTGGAGCTGCCGGCGTCGGTGGCCAACCTGCGCGCGGAGATCGTGGACCAGTGCGCGCTCGTGCTCGCCGTGCACCAGATGCGGGCGGACTTCGAGGTCCAGATGGCTGGTTTCTTCGCCGAGCACCTCTAGTTTGGTCTCGCCCCTCGGCGGCCGGGATACCCGGGCGACGCCCGCGCGTCTTCTCCGGGCCGCGGTGAGGACCTCGCTGCTACGGTCGCCGCGTCGCACGGAGGGGGGAGCCATGGCGGGACAGCTGGTGGCCGGCTTCGATCATCTGGCGACGGCGACGGCAGACCTCGACGCGGCTCTGTCCTTCTACCAGGGGATCTTCGACGTCGACCCGTTGCCCGGGTTCCCGATCGTCCTTCCGGACGGGCGGCGAATCGCACTCCTGCCGGTCGGCTCGGGTCCGTTGTTCCGGTACGCCAGTCGCGCATCGGGAAGACGGACTGCCAGCGGTGGAGCTTCTCGAAGCTCAGGGTGGCGCTCACGATCTCCTCGTCGTCGCCCGCCTCCGCGTACACGTGGCTGAACCGGGGGAAGGCGGGGCCGGCGATCGTGCTGTGGCCGAGAAAGGCGTCTGCGCGGGGCTCGTCGAGGTGGCCGGCCGAGTAGTCGGCCAGGCCGGGGCCGCCGACCATGTTGGCGCTGGCCGTGTAGACGAGGTTCTCCTGGGCGCGGACGCTCGTGGTCTGGACCATGTAGTCGCGCTTGCCGGGCCCGGCGAACGTGGCGCAGCAGTTGAGGATCACCCGCGCGCCCTTAAGGGCGAGGATGCGGCTCAGCTCGGGATTGAACCAGAAGTCGTAGCAGACCAGCACGCCGATTGGGCCGAACCTCGTGTGGAAGACGGGTAATGCGTTTCCCGGACGGAACGTGATGCCCTCCGTGACCCAGGGCAGGGTTCCGAGATGGACCTTCCGGTACGTCCCGAGGATGCCTTCGGGACCCACGACGGCCGCGGCGTCGTACAAAGACGACCGGTCGGCAACATCACGCTCGGGCAGCCCGAACACGACGTACACGTCGTGCTCGCGCGCGAGGGCGGCGACGTGTTCGGTCGACGGGCCGGGCACGGTCTCGGCGAGCTCCTGGTGCGCCTCGCACGCGCCGCCTTCGATCCGGCAGCCGTCGCACGCGGACGCACCGGTGAGCGCCTCCTCCGGGAACACGACGATGTCGACGCCCTGCGACGCCGCCTCGACCACGCTGGCCTCGATCTTGGCCAGCGTCTTGTCCTTGTTCCCCCACACCGGCGCGAAGTTCACGCACCCGACCGTCACGACCTTTCCGAACTGCTCGTACTCGGCAGGGATCACGCGACGCCTCCTCGTCCGGGGCCTCATTACTACAGCGTCATGAAGCGGCCGCCGTCCACCGCAAGGGTCTGCCCGGTGATGTAGCCCGCTGCGGCACTGGCGAGGAACACGACCGCGGGCCCGATGTCGGCCTCCGGGTCGCCGATGCGGCCCAGCGGCACGCCCCGGGCCAGGCGCCGCTCGAGCGCGGGGTCCTCCCGGTAGGCGTTGGTCAGGGCCGGCGTCTGCGCCAGCGGCGAGACGACGTTGACCGTGACTCCCAGAGGCGCCCACTCGAGGGCGAGGCTCTTGGCGAACCCCCGCAGTGCTGCCTTCACCACGCCGTACACGGGCAGGGTCGCGCTGCCCTTCATGCCCGCCGGCGACGTCATCACGATCATCGTGCCGCCACGGATGCACAGCTCGGGCAGCGCGGCGCGCGCGCAGTGGTACGCGCCCCGGAGCGACACGGAGGCGTGGTCCTCCCAGAGCGCGGCATCGACTTCTTCCAGCCGGGCCGGCTCGCTCGACCGCCGGCTGGTGGCGTTGTGGACCATGACGTCGAGGCCGCCGGCGCGTTCCCTGGCGGTCGCGACCGCGGCCTCGACGTCGGCGCGCTCGGTCACGTCGCAGCGCTCCCACGCCGCCGCGCCGCCGCGGGCCTCGATCTCGGCGACGGTCTCGGCGCCGTTCTCCCGGCGGGCCGCGACGATCACGTGCGCGCCCGCGGCCGCGCACGCCAGTGCGATGCCTCGGCC
>JBOGFI010000009.1:0-6511 GCA_050743365.1 Acidimicrobiia bacterium
CGGCGGGATGGTCGCGCTCGGTGCGCTCGCCGCTCCGGAGCGCCGCCGACACGACCGCCTCACGGTGCGCGCCCAGCCCACCGCCGCGCTCGGCGCCGAGCATGCGCACGAGCTCGGCGGGGATCTCGTCGAGGAACCGGCTGGGCGGGTAGTAGTCGGTGGCGCCGAAGAGCGTGCGGCTCCAGGCGTGGCACAGGTACAGGCGCTGCTGGGCGCGGGTGATCCCGACGTAGCAGAGCCGCCGCTCCTCCTCCAGCTCGTCGGGGTCGCCCAGGCTGCGCAGGTGGGGGAAGATCCCGTCCTCGAGGCCGGTGACGAACACCACCGGGAACTCCAGGCCCTTGGCCGAGTGCAGCGTCATCAGCGTGACCGTGCTCTGGTCGCCCTCGAGGTCGTCGAGGTCGGTCACGAGCCCCACCGCCTCGAGGAACGCCTGCACCCTCGCGAGCCCCGTCGGCACCTGCCCCTGGCCCCCCGCTTCGCCGTCGCCCTCGACCCCGGCGATGCCGGCGAGGCCGGTCACGTCGCCACGCGCCAGCGCCTCGTCGAACTCGCGGCAGACCCCCACGAGCTCCTTGAGGTTCTCGATGCGCGACTCGGCCTCGAGCGAGCGCTCGGACTCCAGCTCGGCGAGGTAGCCGGTGTCCTCGAGCACGGCCTCGACCGTCGCGGCCACCCCGGTGTCGGCGGCGCCCTCGACCTCGGCCATGATCTCGAGCAGCTCCTGGATGCCACCGAGCGCCTTCCCGCCCACTCCGGCCGCCGGGGCCTGCTCGAGCGCGGCACGGAACGTAAGCCCGACCGCCTGGGCGTGGGCGGCGACCTTGGCCACCGAGGTGTCACCGACGCCCCGCTTCGGGGTGTTGACGATGCGCTTCCAGCTCACCTCGTCGTCGGGGTTCACCAGGCCGCGGAGGTAGGCGAGCGCGTCCTTCACCTCTCGACGGTCGTAGAACTTGACCCCGCCGACGACCCGGTACGGGATCCCGGCACGCACCAGCGCCTCCTCCAGCACCCGGCTCTGCGCGTTGGTCCGGTAGAAGACGGCGAGGTCGCCGTAGCGGCAGTGCTCGGTGTCGGTGAGCCGCTCGACCTCGTGGGCGACGTACGCCGCCTCGTCGTGCTCGTCCTCGGCGTGGTACCGGCTGATCAGCTCCCCGCCGACCTGCTCGGTCCACAGGTGCTTGGGCCGGCGAGCGGCGTTGTTGGCGATGACAGCGTTGGCAGCGTCGAGGATGCGCTGGGTCGAGCGGTAGTTCTGCTCGAGGACGATGATCGCCGCCTCGGGAAACGCCTCCTCGAAGCGCAGCAGGTTCCGGTAGTCGGCGCCGCGGAACCGGTACACGGAGTTGTGCGTGACGATCCCTCCGGCGACGAAGTTGTGGGTCCTCTCCACGTCGAGGTCGTAGACGGCGGTGTCGAGCGGGACGACCTCGACCGCCTTGACCAGGTCGGACGCGCCGGACTCGTCGACCATGACCATTCCCGGTCGGACCGACGAGGCCGGCAGGAACGGCAAGGAGTTCGCCGCTGCCGGGGCGGTGTTGGCAGCGAGCCGGGCGACGCACCGTACCGAGATGTCGAGGACCTCGCCGATGCGCTCCACGATCTCCGATAGGGCACCCATGTCGGCGCTGGCCGTCTCCAACCGCCAACCGGACGAGCCCCGCCGAGCGGGGCGGACGCTCAGGCCCAGCCCCTCGAGCGCCCGGCGCCCCTCCTCGTCGTAGCCGAAGAGCGAGATCCGGTGCATCGGGGTGCGCCCGCGGCGGTCACCGCACAGCACGATCGAGAGGCGACGACGCGGTCGTCCCGAGGCGGCATCGGTTCGGCCGTGGGCAGCGTGATGCGGGTACTCGAAGGCGAGTCCATGGTCGGCGAGCAACCTCAGCCCGCCCTTCTCGGTATCGAGCTCCGAGAAGAGACGGTCGAGCAGGCCCTGGTTCCCGACGAGGCTTCGATCGCCGGCGCGCTCGGCATTCCGCGCGACAAAGGGCAGCGTGGGCAGCCCGTAGCGAGCCGACAACACAGCTTCGTGCCACCTGGCTCCGGCCTCGCTGATGTGCACGGAGACGACCCAGACGGCATCGGCCCGCTCCTGCCGACACCGCTGACGCGGGCCGAGCACCGCCTTGACCTGGCCCTCGGTGTACGTGCGAGAGGTCCCGAGGCGGAAGCCGACACCCGCCTTCCACATCACGTAGGTCATGTGCTGCTGGGGCGTGCGGCCCAGAACGAATCCGGCGAAGTGGACGTGGTCGGCGGTGGACAGAACCCGCCGCCCCGAAGCCAGCGTGACGGCGACGCCATCCGTTGCCCAAGAGCGATGGACGCGCGCGACGCGGGCCGGGCGCAGGTCGCCGCTGCCATAGCAGGAGAGCACCTCGTCGCCCGGCTGCACCGCCTCGATCCGACGTCGGGAGCCATCCCCCATCGTGACCAGCGTTCCTTCGACGAGGCATTGATCCTGGTCACCGACCACGGTGACGTTGCGGTGCTCCTCGGCCAGCTGCCGGACCATCTCCCACTGGGCTGAGTTGGTGTCCTGGAACTCGTCGACCAGGACGTACCGGAACCGCGTCCGCCAATGTTCGAGCGCGTCGGCGTGCTCGCGAAAGAGACGCACGGTGAGGAGCAGCAGGTCGTCGAAGTCGGCCGCCGAAGCCTCGAGCAGGCGGCGCTGGTACTCGCGGTAGACATCGGCCAGGCGCCGCTCGGGCTGCGTCATCGCGCCGGCCTCCGCCTGCTCGACGCTCACGAGGTCGTTCTTCATCGCCGAGATCGACGCGTGGAGCCTCCGGGGCGGGAACCTCTTCGGATCGAGGTCGAGGTCGCGCCGCACGTAGTCGACGAGGCGGACGGAGTCGGACTGGTCGTAGATCGAGAAGGAAGACCGGTAGCCGAGCTTCGGTGCCTCCCGCCGCAGGATCCGGGCACACGCCGAGTGGAAGGTCGAGACCCACATGCGCCGGGCCACCGGGCCGACGAGCGACGCGACCCGCTCCTTCATCTCACCCGCGGCCTTGTTGGTGAACGTGATCGCGAGGAGGCCGAACGGCGACACGTCGCGCTCGGCGATGAGATGGGCGATGCGGTGGGTGAGCACCCGCGTCTTGCCCGAGCCCGCCCCCGCGATCACGAGCAGCGGCCCGTCGCCCGCGGTCGCGGCCTCCCGCTGCACGGGATTGAGACCCGAGAGGAGGTCAGCGGCGGCGTCGGGCATGGCGCCGCCAGCGTACCGACGGGACTCTCAGGCTTCGGGATGCCCCTCGCCGCTGGGCTCGAGCCGCAGCTCGGCGGTCTCGTCGCTGCCCTCGGCCGCCTGACCCGTCAGCGGGGTGGCGTCGTCGCGCCACGCCCGCAGGAGCCGGGTGCGGTCCTCGTTGAGGGCGACGGTGAACGCGCCGCTCTCGGGGTCGACATCGAGCGCGAAGTACGCCTGCCAGTCGCTCTCGAGCGACGGCGCGGCGGCGTCGGCACCCTTGGGGAGCCGGCGGAAGCGCATCCGCTGCGTGTCGAACAGCCAGGTGCTGTGGGTCGAGTCGATCCGTTCCATGGATGTCGTTCGGTTCGCGGGCCGTCGGGATGGGGGCGCCCTCACCAGGAGGCGAGGTCACACAGAGTGTCGGGTCGGGCGGGGGCAGGGTAGTCGCCGCCAGGGCATGTTGCCCCCTCGGACCCGAAGAAAACGTGCACAGCTATCAAAAGCTCGCCTGGACCCCGTCGTCGAGAGCCGAGCTCTGCTGCCTGCGACTGGATCAACTCTCGATCATGAGGGTGACCGGCCCGTCGTTCACGAGCTCGACCGACATGTGGGTGCCAAAACGGCCGGTGGCCACCGTGGCGCCCAGTCCCCGCAAGGCGGCCACGAACGCCTCGACCAGAGGCTCGGCCTGCCCCGGCGGCGCCGCCGCCGTCCACGAGGGGCGGCGGCCTCTCCGAGTGTCGCCGTAGAGGGTGAACTGGCTCACCACCAGCGCCTCGCCACCGGTGATGGCAGCCACGGGCAGGTTCATGACACCGGTGTCGTCGTCGAAGAGCCGCAGGTGCCACACCTTCTCGGCCAGGCGGGCGGCGGCGGCCTCGGTGTCGTCGTGGGTCACGCCGACCAGGACGCACAGACCGGGCCCGATCTCCCCGACCACCTCGCCCCCGACCCGCACGCGGGCCCCGGTGACCCGCTGGACGAGTGCCCGCACGCCCGCACCCCTACGCTGCCCCCCAGAGGAGCCAACCGACGACGACAGGGAGGAGAACAGGCATGGCCAAGGGTCTCGAGGACGCGAAAACGAAGCTCGACGACGAGTACGGGCAGGTGCGCCGCAAGTTCGACAGGATCCACACCGCCTTCGACCGGGTCGTCACCGCGGGGCCCGAGGACGACGTCCACGACCGGCTCCTGCACCTGGAGAAGGTGGTGAAGGAGGTGCGCGACGGCGGCGTGGTCGGCTCGGGTGCCAACGGCCACCGGCGGGCGCTGAAGGAGTACCAGGAGCTCAAGGCCCAGCAGGGGAAGTGATCGACCCCGGTCGAGCGGCCCGCTAGCTCGCTTCCTTCTCCATGTCGGGCGTGTACCTGCCGTAGCGGGCGGCGCTGTTCATCCGGGCGCGGTGGGCGAACGCACGCTGGCCCGCATCGCGATTGGCGGCGTCGCCCTTCCACGCCTCGAGCGCGGGCGCCTGGAGCGCGCGCCCGTACGAGAAGCTGAGCTCCCACGGATGCGGGCCGCGGGCGTTCATGGCGTTCAGGTGGGCGGTAGCGGCCTCGTCGCTCTGGCCGCCCGAGAGGAACACGACGCCCGGGACCGCCGCCGGCACGACGGCGCGGAAGCACCTGATGGTCGCGTCGGCCACCTCGTCGATGCCCGCCTGGGTGGGGCATTCGTACCCCGAGAGCACCATGTTGGGCTTGAGCAGGCTGCCGGGCAGGTCGACGCGCTGCTCGTACAGCTCGTCGAACACCGCCTCGAGCGTGGCCTCGGTGGCCTCGTAGCTGCGCTCGATGGTGTGGTCGCCCTCCATCATCACCTCGGGCTCGACGATCGGCACCAGCCCCGCCTCCTGGCACAGGGCCGCGTAGCGGGCTAGGGCGTGCGCGTTCACCCGGATGCAGTACCGGCTGGGGATGCCGTCGCCGATGTTGATGACCGCCCGCCACTTGGTGAACTTCGCCCCCAGCCCGACGTAGTCGCCGAGCCGCTCGCGCAGGCCGTCGAGCCCCTCGGTGACCTTCTCCCCGGGCGCGCCGGCGAGGTCCTTGGCGCCGGTGTCGACCTTGATCCCGGGGATGACCCCCTGGCGGGTGAGCACGTCGACGAGCGGGGTGCCGTCGGCCCCCCGCTGGCGGATGGTCTCGTCGTAGAGGATCACGCCGCTGATGTGGTCGCCGGCCCCCTCGGCGGTGAAGAGCATCTCCCGGTAGTCGCGCCGGTTCTGCTCGGTCGACTCGACGCTGATCGAGTCGAACCGCTTCTTGATCGTGCCGCTGCTCTCGTCGGCGGCGAGGATCCCCTTGCCGGGAGCGACGAGGGCGCGGGCGGTGTCGTTGAGTTCATTCATGGTGTCACTCCCACTCGATGGTGCCGGGCGGCTTGCTCGTGACGTCGTAGGCGACCCGGTTGACCCCCGGAACCTCGTTGATGAGGCGCGACGAGACGCGCTCGAGCACGTCGTAGGGCAGGCGGGCCCAGTCGGCGGTCATGGCGTCGTCGGAGGTCACGGCCCGGATCACGATGGGGTACTCGTAGGTGCGGTCGTCGCCCATCACCCCCACGGTGCGCACGGCGGGCAGGACGGCGAAGCTCTGCCAGATGCCGCGGTAGAGGCCGGCCCGCTTGATCTCCTCCACCACGATGGCGTCGGCCCTCCGGAGGGTCTCGAGGCGCTCGGGCGTCACCGTGCCGACGATCCGCACGGCGAGCCCAGGGCCGGGGAAGGGCTGGCGCCACACGACCTCCTCGGGTAGGCCCAGCTCCTCGCCGACGGCGCGCACCTCGTCCTTGAACAGGTTGCGGAGGGGCTCGACCAACTCGAAGCTCATCTCGTCGGGAAGGCCGCCCACGTTGTGGTGCGACTTGATGGTGGCGGCCTCGCTCGTGCCCGACTCGATGATGTCGGGGTACAGCGTCCCCTGCACGAGAAAGCGGGCGTCGCTGTGGTCGGCTGCGACCTCCTCGAACACGCGGATGAACGTCTCGCCGATGATCTTGCGCTTGCGCTCGGGGTCGACCACGTCGTCGAGGGCGGCGACGAAGCGGTCGGCCGCCTTCACGTGCACGAGGTCGACGTGGAACTGGCGCCGGAACGTCTCCTCGACCTGCTCCGCCTCACCCAGGCGCAGCAGGCCGGTGTCGACGAACACGCAGGTCAGCTGGTCTCCGACTGCCTTGTGGACCAGGGCCGCGGCCACCGCCGAGTCCACCCCGCCCGACAGGCCGCAGATGATCTTCTCGCCACCGACCTGGGCCCGGATGCCGGCGACCTGCTGCTCGATGACCGACGTCATCGTCCAC
>JBOGFI010000010.1:0-12943 GCA_050743365.1 Acidimicrobiia bacterium
CGCGGGACCCGTCGGGGTGTCGCGGCGGCGGCGACGCTCGAGCTCGTCGTCGGCGAAGCGCGACACGACGATCGTGACGTGGCTCGTGCGCTTGCGGATTCGCGTGCCGCGGCCCCGCGCCCGGGGGCGCCAGCGCTTGAGCGTCGTGCCCTCGTCGGCGTAGGCGCGTGCCACGAACAGCTCGTCGACAGGGAGGCTCTGGTTGTGCTCGGCGTTTGCGACGGCCGAGTCGAGGAGCTTGAGCACCTCGCCGGCGGCGGCGCGCTCGCAGAACTCGAGGGTCTGGCGCGCCTCCTCGACGTCGAGGCCGCGGATCAGCCCCAGGACCTGACGGACCTTCGGGGGCGACGTGCGCAGGTACCGGAGCGTGGCGCGGGTCTCGGGCATGCGCTACCTCCTCACGCTCCTCTCCTGACCGGCGTGGTACTTGAAGGTCCGCGTGGGGGCGAACTCGCCGAGCTTGTGCCCGACCATCGCCTCGGTCACGTAGATCGGGACATGCCGGCGCCCGTCGTGCACCGCGATGGTGTGGCCGACCATCTCGGGGGTCACGGTGGAGCGCCGCGACCACGTCTTGATGACCTTCCTGTCTCCCGACGCGTTCATGCGGTCGACCTTCACCCGCAGGTGCTCGTCGACGAACGGGCCCTTCCTCAGACTGCGCGGCATCGCACTACCTTCCCGTCCTACCTTCGACGACCGCGGCCACGGCGACGGCGGATGATCTGCTTGTCGGACGGCTTGCCCTTGCGCCGGGTGCGGCCCTCGGGCTTGCCCCAGGGCGAGACCGGGTGGCGGCCACCCGAGCTCTTGCCCTCACCGCCGCCGAGCGGGTGGTCGACCGGGTTCATGGCCACGCCCCGGGTGTGCGGCCGCCGGCCCCGCCAGCGGTTGCGGCCCGCCTTCCCGAGCGCCACGAGGGCGGCCTCCACGTTGCCGACCTGGCCCACGGTGGCGCGGCAGTCGATCGGCACCCGTCGCATCTCCGTCGACGGGAGGCGGAGGGTGGCGAACGAGCCCTCCTTGGCCACCAGCTGCACGGCAGCCCCCGCGCCCCGGGCGAGCTTGCCGCCGGCGCCCGGCTTCAGCTCCACGTTGTGCACCGTCGTGCCGACGGGGATGTAACGCAGCGGGAGCGCGTTGCCGGGACGGATCTCCGACCCCTGGCCGCTCTGGAGCACGTCGCCGACCGCCAGCTGTGCGGGCGCCAGGATGTAGCGCTTCTCGCCGTCGCGGTAGTGCAGCAGCGCGATACGGGCGTTGCGGTTGGGGTCGTACTCGATCGCCGCCACCTTGGCGGGCACGCCGTCCTTGTCGCGGCGGAAGTCGACCGTGCGGTACTTCTGCTTGTGGCCGCCGCCGCGATGGCGCGACGTCGTGCGCCCGTACACGTTTCGGCCGCTCGAGCGCTTCTTCGGTTTCGTGAGCGACTTCTCGGGCCGGTCGCGGGTGATCTCGGCGAAGTCGGCGACGGTCTGGAACCGGCGTCCCGGGCTGGTGGGCTTGCGCTTGCGGACCGCCATCATCAACCCCCGAAGATCTCGATCCGGTCGCCCTCGGCAAGCGACACGACGGCGCGCTTCTGGCTCGCACGCTGGCCCCAGTCGCCCGTGCGGCGATTGCGCTTGCGCTTCCCCTGACGGTTCAGGGTGTTCACCCGCGTCACCTTCACCCCGAAGATCGTCTCGATCGCCCGCTTGATCTCGATCTTGTTGGCGTCGGACGCGACGACGAACGTGTAGACGTTGTCGTCGTAGGACGCGTACGACTTCTCCGACACGACCGGGCGGATGACGATGTCGCGAGGGTTCCGAGCGCTCATGCCGCCTCGCCCCCACCGCCGGTCTGGTTCCCGGACGCGTCCGGTGCGGCCGTGCGTCCGAAGCGCCTGGTGGCCGCGTCGAGCGTGGCCCTGCTGAACACGATCCAGTCGTTCACCAGCACGTCGTAGGCATTGAGCTCCTCGGGGAGCACGATCTGCACGCGCCGCCCGAGGTTGCGGAACGACTTCCAGGTGGCCTCCTCGGTCCGCCCGAGCACGAGGAGCACGCGGTCCTCGCGCTCTCCCTTGGTCCGTAGCCCCAGTGCGTCGAGGACCTCCTTCGCCCGCTTCGTGCGGGGCTCGTCGATGCCCCACTCGGCGACGACCATCACCTTGCCCTCGGCGGCGCGGTCCGAAAGCGCCGAGCAAAGGGCGAGCCGCACCATCTTCTTCGGGGTCCGTTGCCGGTAATCGCGGGGCCGGGGGCCGTGGGCGACGCCGCCACCGCGCCAGTGCGGCGAGCGGGTCGAGCCCTGCCGCGCCCGGCCGGTGCCCTTCTGCCGCCAGGGCTTGGCACCGCCGCCCCTCACCTCGGCCCGCGTCTTCGTGCTGTGGGTGCCGGAGCGGGCGGCGGCGAGCTGGGCCGTGACGACCTGGTGCATGACGGCCACATTGGGCTCGATGCCGAACAGCTCGTCCGGGAGATCGACGCTGCCGGCCTTGCCGCCGGTCACCGAGCTGACATCGAGCTTGCTCATGCCGGCGCTCCGGCGTTGTCGACCGCGCTCTTCACCGCGCTGCGCACGAGCACCAGACTCCCGGACCGACCCGGCACCGAGCCTTTCACGAGGAGCAGGGCGCGCTCGGCGTCGGCCTCCACCACCTCGAGGTTGAGGGTCGTCACGCGCTCGTTGCCGTACTGGCCGGGGAGCCGCATGCCCTTGAACACTCGGGACGGCGTGGCGCAGGCGCCGATGGCGCCGGGAGCACGGTGCTTCTTGTGCGTGCCGTGGCTGGCGCCTTGGCCGGAGAAGTTGTGGCGCTTCATCACGCCGGTGAAGCCCTTGCCCTTGCTGACGCCCGAGACGTCCACACGCTCGCCCGCCTCGAACAGGTCGGCAACGAGGACCTGCCCGACCTCGAAGGCGGAGACGTCGTCGACCCGGAGCTCGGCGAGGTGTCTGGCCGCGGGGGCGCCGGCGGCCTTCAGGTGGCCGAGCTCGGGCTTGGTCAGGCGCCGCTCCTTGGCGTCGCCGAAGGAGAGCTGCACGGCCGAGTAGCCGTCGCGCTCCTGGGTCTTGAGCTGAACGACGCGACAAGGCCCGGCCTGGATCACCGTCACCGGAATCACCCGGTTGTCGGCGTCCCAGACCTGGGTCATTCCGAGCTTGCGGCCCAGGATCCCCTTGGCGGCCATCTCCATTGCTCCGCTCGCTGCGGGCGGCGGCTCATCGCCGCCGTCCTCGCTTCGCACGACTCCAGCTGGTCTCTCACGCGAACGCTCCCCCGGCCCGAGCGGCCGGCGGAGCGTCTGGGTGTTGTGCTGCGCGGTCCTGCGGACGCCGCAGCCTGCGCAGACGTCGGTTGGGGGCCTACGAGGAGACGCCGGGAGAGGCCCCACTTCCCCCACGGCAAAGCCTGGAGAGACTACAAGACCGGGGCGGAGGGTGTCGAAGGGCGGGCCCGCCCGGCGACCCCGAGATCCAAGTAGACATGTGCTCGTGGGTGATCTCGCCGCGCTCGCCGGCACCTATTTCGCCGGGGTCACCGCCCACGACGCCGACGCGGTCCAGGCGTGCTTCGCCGACGGCGCCGAGCTCGTCACCGGCGGCACGACCCATCGGGGGGCCCAGGCGATCGGCGACTTCTACCGCCAGAGCCTGGTCGTCGAGGATCTGCGCCCGAGCCCGGGCCCGTACGTCGTCGACGGCGACCGCCTCGCAGTCGAGATCGACCTGTTCGTAGCCGGCCAGCACATCTACGTCGCCGACTTCTTCACCTTCGAAGCCGACAAGATCCGCAAGCTGGTGATCTACGGCCTTCCCAGCGCCTAAGCGCTATGCGGGCGCCGGCGGGTCACGCCGACGGGCTTTGGAGGCGCGGCGTGCCGCAGGCGCCACCGCCGCGAGATTCAGACCTGTTGGATCTTGATCTCGATGTCGACGCCGGCGGGGAGATCGAGGCGTTGGAGCGACTCGACCGTCTTGCTCGTGGGCTCGACGATGTCGAGCAGACGCTTGTGGATGCGCATCTCGAAGTGCTCGCGCGAGTCCTTGTCGACGTGAGGGGAACGGACCACACAGACGCGGTGCACCTCGGTCGGCAGTGGTACCGGGCCGCGCACCTTGGCCTGGGTGCGCACGACCGTCTCGACGATCTTCTTCGTCGACTGGTCGATGATCTCGTGATCGTAAGCCTTGAGTCGGATCCGGATCTTCTGGCCCTTGGCGTCCGCCATCTCTATTGCTCCGCTCGCTGCGGCCCGGGATACCCGGGCCGCGGTCGCTCGCTCCGCGTGCTCCGCTGCGGGCGGCGGCCTTCCGGCCGCCGTCCTCGCTGCGCGCGAGTCACGAGGGCCCGTGCTCGCTCCGCAGGCAGCAGGCCTTCCATGCGCTATTGGGTGATCTTGACGACGCGGCCGGCGCCGACGGTGCGACCACCTTCACGGATCGCGAACCGCAGGCCTTCTTCCATCGCGATCGGGGCGATCAACTCGACCGTCATCTCGGTGTTGTCGCCCGGCATCACCATCTCTACACCCTCGGGCAACCCGATCTGACCGGTGATGTCCGTCGTCCGGAAATAGAACTGCGGCCGGTAATTCGAAAAGAACGGGGTGTGACGCCCCCCCTCCTCCTTGGTCAAGATGTACACCTGGGCGGCGAACTGGGTGTGGGGGGTGATGCTGCCCGGCTTGGCCAGCACCTGACCGCGCTCCACGTCCTCCTTCTTCGTGCCCCGCAGGAGGGCCCCGATGTTGTCGCCCGCCCGGCCCTCGTCCAGCAGCTTGCGGAACATCTCCACCCCGGTACACACCGTCTTGGTCGTGGGCTTGATCCCGACGATCTCCACATCGTCGTTGACGTGCACCACCCCCCGCTCCACCCGCCCGGTCACCACTGTGCCCCGACCCGTGATCGTGAACACATCCTCGATCGGCATCAGATACGGCTTGTCCACATCCCGGGGCGGCTCGGGAATGGACGAGTCGACCGCCTCCATCAACTCCACGATCCTCGAACCCCACTCGGCGTCGCCCTCCAACGCCTTCAACGCGCTCACCCGCACAATCGGGACATCATCACCAGGGAACTCGTACTCCGAGAGCAACTCCCGGACCTCCAACTCCACCAACTCCAGAATCTCCTCGTCGTCGACCATGTCCGCCTTGTTCAACGCCACCACGATCGACGGGACACCGACCTGACGAGCGAGCAGGACATGCTCCCGAGTCTGAGGCATGGGGCCATCGGTGGCCGCCACCACCAGAATCGCCCCATCCATCTGCGCTGCCCCCGTGATCATGTTCTTGATGTAGTCGGCGTGGCCGGGACAATCGACGTGGGCGTAATGACGATTCGGGGTCTCGTACTCCACATGCGCGATCGAAATCGTGATCCCCCGCGCCCGCTCCTCCGGAGCCTTATCAATCTCATCAAAGCTCGTGTACGCCGTCGACGGATCCTGATCATGCAAAACCTTCGTGATCGCCGCCGTCAACGTCGTCTTCCCATGATCGATATGCCCAATCGTCCCAATATTCAAATGCGGCTTCGACCGCTCAAACTTCTGCTTCGCCATGGGACTTCCTCGTGCTCCTCCGGGCGTGGGCTACTCGCCGCGAACTCGGGCGATGATCTCCTGACCGATCGACTCGGGTACCTTCTGGTACGAGTCGAATTGCATGGTGTACGTCGCGCGACCTTGGGTGCGCGAGCGAAGGTCGGTAGCGTAGCCGAACATCTCCGCCAGCGGCACCTGCGCCCGCACGACCTGCGCGCTGCCGCGCTGCTCCATGCCCTCGACCTTCCCCCGCCGCGACGACAGATCGCCGATCACGTCGCCCATGTAGTCCTCGGGGGTCACGACCTCGACCGCCATGATCGGCTCGAGCAGGGCCGGCCGAGCCTGGCGGGCCGCCTTCTTGAGCGCCATCGAGCCGGCGATCTTGAACGCCATCTCGCTCGAGTCGACGTCGTGGTACGAGCCGTAGGTGAGGACGGCACGGACATCGACGAGCGGGTACCCCGCGAGCACACCGCCCTCGAGCGCCTCCTGGATGCCGGCGTCGACGGCGGGGATGTACTCGCGAGGGATCACGCCGCCCGTGATCTTGTCGACGAACTCGTAACCACCACCGGGGCCGGTGGGCTCGAGGCTGATGACGACGTGGCCGTACTGGCCACGGCCGCCCGTCTGGCGGATGTAGCGCTCCTCGACCTTCTCGACCGGCACGGTGATCGTCTCGCGGTAAGCGACCTGGGGCTTGCCCACGTTGGCGCTCACGGTGAACTCGCGCATCATCCGGTCGACCAGCACCTCGAGGTGCAGCTCGCCCATGCCCGAGATGATCGTCTGGCCGGTGTCTTCGTCGGTGCGGACCTGGAAGGTGGGGTCCTCCTCGGACAGCGCACCGAGGGCCTTGCCCAGCTTGTCCTGGTCGACCTTGGTCTTGGGCTCGATCGCGACCGAGATGACCGGCTCGGGGAACTCCATCCGCTCGAGGAGGATCGGGTGCGCGGGGTCGCACAGGGTGTCGCCGGTCGCGGTGTTCTTGAGCCCGACGGCGGCCACGATGTCGCCCGCGAACACGGCTTCCTTGTCCTCACGGTGGTTGGCGTGCATCTGGAGGATGCGGCCCACCCGCTCCTTGCGGTCCTTGGTGACGTTCAGCACCGAGCTGCCGGCGGCGAGCTTCCCGGAGTACACGCGGAAGTAGGTCAGCTTGCCCACGTAGGGGTCGCTCATGATCTTGAACGCCAGTGCCGCGAACGGCTCGGAGTCGTCCGGGCCCCGGGCGAGCTTCTCCTCGCCCTTGGGGTCGGTCCCCTCGACTGCCGGGACGTCGAGCGGGCTGGGCAGGTAGTCGACGACCGCGTCCAGTAGCGGCTGGACGCCCTTGTTCTTGAACGCGCTGCCGCACAGGATCGGCACTATCCCGCCCGAGATGGCGGCGGTGCGCAGACCCCGCTTCAGGTCGGCGGCGGTGATCTCGTCGTCGGCCACGTACTTCTCGAGGACCTCGTCGTCGAAGTGCGAGACCACGTCGACGAGCTCGTGGCGCCAGTGGTCGGCGTCGGCCTGGAGCTCGGCGGGGATGTCGACGATTTCGTAGCGCTCGCCCATGCCGTCCTCCCAGACGAGCGCCCGCATCGAGAGCAGGTCGACGACGCCCCGGAACGCGGCTTCCGCCCCGATGGGCAGCTGGGTCAGGGCGACGGCGGCGTCGAGGCGGTCCTTGATCATGTCGACGCAGCGGAAGAAGTCGGCGCCGACGCGGTCCATCTTGTTCACGAAGCACATGCGGGGGACGTTGTACTTGTTGGCCTGGCGCCATACCGTCTCGGTCTGGGGCTCGACGCCGGCGACCGCGTCGAACACCGCCACCGCCCCGTCGAGGACACGGAGCGACCGCTCGACCTCGACGGTGAAGTCGACGTGGCCGGGCGTGTCGATGATGTTGATCCAGGTGTCGTGCCACTTGCAGGTCGTGGCCGCGCTGGTGATGGTGATGCCGCGTTCCTGCTCCTGGGCCATCCAGTCCATGACTGCGGAGCCCTCGTGCACCTCGCCGAGCTTGTAGGTCTTGCCCGTGTAGTAGAGGATCCGCTCGGTCGTCGTCGTCTTGCCGGCGTCGATGTGGGCCATGATCCCGATGTTGCGCGTGCGCGCGAGGGGAACGTCCCGGATCACCGGGCCCGACTTTCCTCGGAGTTCCTTCGCTTCGGCTGCCATCTCTATTGCTCCGTTCGCTGCGGCGCAGGGGACCTGCGCCGCGGTCGCTCACTCCGCGTGCTCCGCTGCGGGCGGCGGCCGTACGGCCGCCGTCCTCGCTCCGCGTGAGTCACGAGGCTCGCTGCGCGTGTCGCTCGGCGCGAGACGGCCGGGCTCGTTTGCCCGGCCGGTGAAGGGGGCGGGCTCGGACCCGCCTGGCGTCACGCGTTCGTCAGAACCGGTCGGCCTCCTTCACCGCTCTCACTCTCATTGGCATTCGCCCCTCATGCAACGATTATCGCACGCGCCTACCACCGGTAGTGCGCAAATGCCTTGTTGCTCTCGGCCATCTTCTGGAGGTCGTCCTTGCGCTTGATCGCGGCTCCGAGCCCGTTGCTGGCGTCGAGCAGCTCGGATGCGAGGCGTCCCGCCATCGTCTTCTCCCGCCGCTGGCGCGCGTAGCCCACGATCCAGCGGATCGCGAGCGTCGTGGCTCGTCGGGGCCGCACCTCGACCGGCACCTGGTAGGTGGCGCCTCCCACCCGGCGGCTACGAACCTCGAGCGCCGGGCGTACGTTCTCGACCGCGCGCTTCAGGGTGGCGACGGGGTCGGAGCCGGTCTTCTTCTCGATGTCGGTGAGCGCGTCGTAGACGATCTGCTCGGCGACCGAGCGCTTGCCCCGCTGGAGCACCTTGTTGACGACCTGGGTGACCACCACCGAGCGGTGGACCGGATCCGGCATGAGGTCACGGCGGGGGGCGGGGCCCTTGCGCGGCATCGTTAAACCTCAGCCCTTCTTGGCGCCGTAGCGGCTACGGGCCTGCCTGCGGTCGGCGACGCCGCTGGCGTCGAGCGCGCCCCGCACGATCTTGTAGCGGACACCCGGGAGGTCCTTCACCCGCCCGCCGCGCACCAGCACGATCGAGTGCTCCTGGAGGTTGTGCCCGATACCGGGGATGTAGGCGGTGATCTCCATACCCGTGGTGAGCCGCACCCGTGCCACCTTGCGCAGCGCCGAGTTGGGCTTCTTGGGTGTGTGGGTGAACACGCGCGTGCACACTCCCCGCCGCTGGGGCGAGCCTTTGAGCGCGGGAGCCTTGCTCTTCTCCGACTTGGTCTGGCGTCCCTTGCGGACGAGCTGCTGGATCGTGGGCACGCGGTTCCCTCTGATCGTGGCGAGAGCGAGGAATCTACTTCCCCGCGGCGGTGCCTCCGAGGGGCGGCTCGTCGCCGGCTTCGGGCTCCGGTTGGGCGGCATCCTCCCCGTCACCCGACGGGGCGAGGAGCCCGCCGAGGGCGTCAGCGCCCTCGGCGTCGCCCGCCGACGACGCCGCGCTGGTGTCGGCGAGCCAGTCGGCGAGGTCCATGTCGGCGCCGGTGTCGCTCGAGTAGAACGGCAGCGGGGTGTAGTCGGGTGCGGTAGTCGCGATCTCGCGGTAGCGGTCCATGCCCGTCCCGGCCGGGATGAGCTTGCCGATGATCACGTTCTCCTTCAGCCCGACGAGGCCGTCGGTCTTGCCCTCGATCGCCGCCTCGGTGAGCACCCGGGTGGTCTCCTGGAACGACGCCGCCGACAGCCACGAGTCCGTCGCCAGGGACGCCTTCGTGATTCCCATCAGCTCGGGGCGGCCCTCGGCCGGCTGCTTGCCGTCCTCCACCAGCCGGCGGTTGGTGTCGGCGTAGAGGCGCGCGTCGACCTTCTCGCCGGGCAGGAACGGCGAGTCACCCGGCTCCGACACGGCCACGCGCCGCAGCATCTGGCGCACGATCACCTCGACGTGCTTGTCGTGGATCGACACGCCCTGCTCCCGGTAGACCTTCTGCACCTCCTCGCAGAGGTATTGCTGGGTCTCCCGGATGCCCTTGATATCCAGGATCTCCTTGGGATCGAGCGGCGTCTTCTCGTCACCGGTCAGCTTCTGGCCCGCCGCGACCTCGGCACCGTCGGCGATGACGACCTCGCGGCCGTCATGGTGGCCGCGGAACAGCAGCGTTCGCCGCGAGACGGGGTGCTCCTCCTCGCTGCCGTCGTCGGACACGACGGTCAGGACGCGTTCCCCCTTCTCGTTCTCGCCCACACGCAGGACGCCCGAGCTCTCGGACATGAGCGCGGCGCCCTTGGGCTTGCGGGCCTCGAACAGCTCGACCACACGCGGAAGGCCGTGGGTGATGTCCTCGCCGGCCACGCCGCCGGTGTGGAACGTCCGCATCGTCAGCTGCGTGCCGGGCTCGCCGATGGACTGGGCGGCGATGATGCCGACCGCCTCCCCGAGGTCGACGAGCTTGCCCGTCGCCAGCATGGTGCCGTAGCAGAACGAGCACACTCCGTGGAGCGACTCGCACGTGAGCACCGAGCGCACCCGCACCCGGTCGACCTCTGAGTCGGAGGCCAGGTCGTGCACGTCCTGCTCCCGCAGCTCCGTGTTGCGGGCGAGCTTCCGGCCGTCGACCAGCTTCACGTCCTCGGCCAGGCACCGGCCCAGCAGCCGCGTCTCGAGGAGCCGCAGGCTGTCGGCGTCGCGGTTGACGCCCTCGACCCAGATGCCGCGACCGGTGTCGCAGTCGTCGTCGCGGACGATGAGCTCCTGGGCGACGTCGACGAGCCGGCGGGTGAGGTAGCCCGAGTCGGCGGTGCGCAGGGCGGTGTCGGCGAGGCCCTTCCGCGCGCCGTGCGTGGAGATGAAGTACTCGAGCACCGACAGGCCTTCGCGGAAGTTCGACTTGATCGGGCGAGGGATGATCTCACCCCGAGGGTTGGCCACCAGGCCGCGCATGCCGGCGATCTGACGGACCTGCATCACGTTCCCGCGCGCGCCCGACCCCACCATCATGTCGATGGGGTTGAACTTCTCGGCCGACAGCTCGTCCTGCATCGCCTCGCGGACCCTGTCGGTGGCGTCGGTCCAGATCTCGATCTCCTTCTGGCGCCGCTCGTCGTCGGTGATGACACCGCGCTCGAACTGGGCCTCGACCTTGCCGGCCTCGCTCTCGAACCGCTCGAGCAGCGCGGCCTTCATCGCCGGCGTCTTCACGTCGGCAATCGAGATCGTGAGCCCGGCCTGGGTGGCGTAGTCGAAGCCGAGGTCCTTGATGTTGTCGAGGCTCTCCGCCACGACCGCCCTCGGGTAGCGATCCACGAACTCGCCGATGATCTCGGTGATGTCGCGCTTCTTGACGGCCGCGTCGTGGTAGGGGAAGCCGGGCGGGAACGCCTCGTTGAGCAGCAGGCGCCCGAGGGTGGTCTCGACCAGGACCCGGCCGTCGCCGTTGGTACCCCAGCGACGCAGCACGATCGACGCCGGGCTGGCCTCCTTGCCCTCGTCGGCGAGGCGGGGCGGGAACTGGTCCTCCGGGAACCGGTCGGCCGGCATCCGGACCTTGATGCGGGCGTGCAGCGACAGGCCGCCGCTGTCCCCGTCGGGCAGCAGGCGCTGGTCGTGGGCGACGATCGCCTCGTCGAGCGACGAGAACGTGCGGCCCTCGCCAGGCGCGCCCTCCACGACCTCGGTGAGGTAGTAGACGCCGATCACGATGTCCTGGTTCGGCACCGCGATGGGGCGGCCGTGCGCCGGCGACAGGATGTTGTGCGCCGAGAGCATGAGGATGCGGGCCTCGGCCTGTGCCTCCGACGACAGCGGGAGGTGCACCGCCATCTGGTCGCCGTCGAAGTCGGCGTTGAACGCGGCGCAGACGAGCGGGTGGATCTGGATGGCCTTGCCCTCCACCAGCACCGGCTCGAACGCCTGGATGCCGAGGCGGTGCAGCGTGGGCGCACGGTTGAGGAGCACCGGGTGCTCCTTGATGACCTCCTCGAGCACGTCCCACACCTGGGGGCGGGCGCGCTCGACCATCCGCTTGGCCGACTTGATGTTCTGCGCGTACTCGAGGTCGACGAGCCGCTTCATCACGAACGGCTTGAACAGCTCGAGGGCCATCTGCTTGGGGAGGCCGCACTGCTGGAGCTTGAGCTGGGGCCCCACGACGATCACGGACCGGCCCGAGTAGTCGACGCGCTTGCCGAGCAGGTTCTGGCGGAACCGGCCCTGCTTGCCCTTGAGCATGTCGGACAGCGACTTCAGGGCGCGGTTGCCCGGCCCGGTGACAGGACGGCCGCGGCGACCGTTGTCGAACAGGGCGTCGACGGCCTCCTGGAGCATCCGCTTCTCGTTGTTGATGATGATCTCGGGCGCGCCGAGGTCGAGGAGCCGCTTGAGGCGGTTGTTGCGGTTGATGACCCGGCGGTACAGGTCGTTGAGGTCCGAGGTCGCGAACCGGCCGCCGTCGAGCTGCACCATCGGGCGCAGGTCGGGCGGGATGACCGGCACGGCGTCGAGCACCATCCCCATGGGCGAGTTGATGACGCGGCCGTCCTCGCCGGTGCGCCGGAACGCCGAGATCACCTTGAGGCGCTTGATGGCCTTCGCCTTGCGCTGCCCCTTGGCGGTGGCGATGACCTCCTTGAGCGACATCTCCTCGAGCTCGAGGTCGAGGCGGGAGGTGAGGTCCTTGATCGCCTCGGCGCCCATGCCGCCGGTGAAGTACTCCTGGTAGCGGTCCACCAGCTCACGCCAGACGCGCTCGTCGTCGACGAGCTGCTTGGTCGCCAGGCCCCGGATCGTGTCCCACACCGTCTTGAGGTGCTCGACCTCGGCCTCGGCTCGCTCGCGCAGCTCCTCGAAGTCCTTGTTGCGGGCCTTCTCGGCCCGCTCCAGGTCGGCCTTGCGCGGCGTGGCGCCACCCTCCTCGAGCGTGGCGAGGTCGGCTTCGTACGCCTCGTCGCGCTCGCGAAGACCGAGCTCGAGCTCGCGCTCGACGTCGCCGATCTCGGCGCGGATGTCGGCCTCGAGCTTGTCGAGGTCCTTGTGCCGCCGCTCCTCGTCGACCCAGGTGATCAGATGGGCGGCGAAGTAGATGACCTTCTCGAGGCTCTTGGGCGGGATGTCGAGGAGGTAGCCGAGCCGGCTCGGGACACCCTTGAAGTACCAGATGTGGGTGACGGGGGCGGCCAGCTCGATGTGGCCCATGCGCTCACGGCGCACCTTCGAGCGGGTGACCTCGACGCCGCAGCGCTCGCAGATGATGCCCTTGAACCGGACGCGCTTGTACTTGCCGCAGTAGCACTCCCAGTCCTTGGTCGGCCCGAAGATCTTCTCGCAGAACAGGCCGTCCTTCTCGGGCTTGAGCGTGCGGTAGTTGATGGTCTCCGGCTTCTTGACCTCGCCGTTCGACCACTGGCGGATCTGGTC
>JBOGFI010000011.1:0-6362 GCA_050743365.1 Acidimicrobiia bacterium
GAGTTGGAGCCTCCGGCCCGATCGCCGGCCCGCCCGTCACCCAGGCCGGCGGCGACGACGCCGAGCTCGCGGCCCGGCGAGCGGGGTGGCGCCTCATGGGCGGGGCGATCCGCCCGCAGTCGCGCTGGGTCGTCGCCGGCATTCTCGCCGGGCTCACCTGGACCGCGGCCCGGGTGACCATCCCGCTGCTCGCCGCGGCCGGGATCGACGAAGGAATCCTGAAGAGCGACGAGGGCGCGGTCGCCCGCTTCGCCGTCCTCATCGTCGCGGTCGGCGTCGTGCAGGGCGTCTCCACCGGGCTGCGCCGCTATTCGGCGTTCCGCATCGCGCTGCGGGTCGAGACCAACCTGCGCGAGCGGCTCTTCGCGCACCTCCAGCGGCTGCACTTCGCGTTCCACGACGAGGCCCAGACCGGGCAGCTCATGGCGCGCGCCAACTCGGACATGCAGCAGATCCACGTGGTCGTCGTACTCCTGCCCCTGACCGCCGCCAGCCTCCTCACGATGGCGGCCGTCATGGTCATCATCACGCTCAAGTCGCCGGGCCTGGCACTGCTCGTGCTCGTCACGCTGCCGTTCCTCAACGTCGCGGCCACCCGCTTCACGCGACGCATCCAGCCGGTGACGCTTCAGCTCCAGCAGGAGCTGGCCGACCTCTCGGGCGTCGTCGAGGAGAGCGTCGCCGGGGTGCGGGTGGTCAAGGGCTTCGGCGCCGAGCGCCTCCAGGCGACGCGGCTCCGGCGCGAGGCCGACTCGGTCCGCGACCGGTCGCTGGACGCGGCCCGTCTGCGGGCCGGTTTCATACCCCTGGTCGACCTCCTGCCCACGATGTCGCTCGTCGCCATCCTCTGGTACGGCGGCCACCAGGTGCTGAACGGCGACCTCGACCTCGGCTACCTCGTTGCCTTCAACTCCTACGTCCTCATGCTCATCTGGCCGATGCGGATGCTCGGGATGCTGCTCGCGCAGGCGTCCCGCTCGTCGGCGGCTGCGGGACGCGTGCACGAGATCCTCGCCACCGAGCCCGCCGTCGCCGACCGCACCGGCGCCCGCCCGCTGCCGGACGGGCCGGGCGGGCTCCGATTCGAGGGCGTGCGGTTCGCCTACGGCGGCCGCACCGGTCCGCCGGTCCTCGACGGGCTCGATCTGGTGGTGCGGGGCGGCGAGGCAGTCGCGCTGGTCGGGTCGACCGGCTCGGGAAAGACGACCGTGGCCCGGATGGTGCCGCGCTTCTACGACGTCGACGCCGGCCGCGTGCTGCTCGACGGCGTCGACGTGCGCAACGTGGAGCTGCGCGAGCTGCGCCGCAGCGTAGGGATCGTCTTCGAGGACACGTTCCTGTTCTCCGACACCGTGCGCGCGAACATCGCCTTCGCCGATCCCGAGGCGTCGATGGATGCGGTCGAGCGTGCCGCCCGGCTCGCGGGCGCGGCCGGCTTCGTCGAGCACCTGCCCGATGGCTACGACACGCTCATCGGCGAGCACGGCTTCTCGCTGTCGGGCGGGCAACGCCAGCGCATCGCCATCGCCCGGGCGGTGCTCGCCGACCCCCGCGTGCTCATCCTCGACGACGCCACCTCGTCGGTCGACCCGACGAAGGAGCACGAGATCCGCTCCGCCCTGCGCGAGGTGATGGCCGACCGCACCACGCTGATCATCGCCCACCGTCCTGCCACCATCGCCCTCGCCGACCGGGTCGTGCTGCTCGGCGACGGGCGCGTACTCGCCCACGGCACCCACGAGGAGCTCCTCGCGCGGTCAGCCCGGTACCGCGCGGTGCTGGCGCAGGCGGAGGTGGCCGAAGCACAGGCCGCGGGGGTGGCGCGGTGAGAGGCGGCGGAGGCCCCTTCCAGCCCCGGCCGGTCGACGAGAGGCTGAGCCGGCACGACGCGCGGAAGGTGCTGCGGCGGCTCGCGGTGCTGTTGCGGCCCTACCGGGGGGCCATCGCGCTGTCCACGGTCACTCTCGTCGCCCAGACTGCGTGCCTGCTGGCAGGCCCGGCGCTCGTGCGCCACGGCATCGACAACGGGCTCCGCGTCGGCGACTCCGCCGTCCTCAACCGGGCGGCGTTGTTCTATCTCGGCATCGCGATCGCCGGGGCGTTCCTGGGGCGCGCCGTCATCCTCATGGTCGCCGACGTGGGCGAGACGTTCCTGCGCGACCTGCGCGAGCGGGTCTTCCGTCACCTGCTCTCGCTCGGGCTCGACTTCTTCGAGCGCGAGCAGACCGGCCGGCTCGTCGCCCGTATGACCTCCGACATCGAGGCCCTCCAGGAACTCGTGTCGATAGGTCTCGTGATGTTCGTGCAAAACGCGCTCATCTTCGTTGGCGCCATCGTCGTGATCTTCTCCATGAACTGGAAGCTCGCGCTGTGCACGCTCGTGGTGGTGCCGCCGGTGATGATCGCCAGCCGCTGGTTCCGTCGCGCATCGAACCGTGCCTACCTCACGGTGCGCGACCGCATCGGCCAGAACCTCGCCACGCTCCAGGAGGGCCTCGCCGGCGTGCGCGTGGTACAGGCCTTCGCCCGAGAGCCCGCCGTCACCAGCCGGTTCCGGGGCACGAACGAGGCCCAGTACGACGCTCACCTCGAGACCGTGCGGATCTCGGCGCGCTACTTCCCGTTCGTCGAGTTCTCGGGGGTCGCGGGAACCGCCCTGATCATCGGCATCGGCGGCTGGTTCGTAAACCGCGACATCGTGACCGTGGGCACGGTGGCAGCCTTCGTCCTCTACCTCAACAACCTGTTCGAGCCGGTCCAGCAGCTGAGCCAGCTTTACAACCTCATCCAGCAGTCGGGGGCGGCGCTGCAGAAGCTGTTCGAGCTGCTCGACACGCCCACCTCGATCGCGGAGCGCCCGGGCGCCGTCGACCTGCCCGAGCGGGGCGCGCTCGACGTCGAGAAGGTGACGTTCGCCTACGGCGACGGGCCCCCCGTCCTACACGACGTGTCGCTCGGCGTGTCGCCGGGCGAGCGGGTGGCGCTCGTCGGTCCCACGGGCGCGGGGAAGTCGACCCTGGCCAAGCTGACGGCCCGGTTCTACGACCCCCGTGAAGGCGCGGTGCGGTTCGGCGACATCGACCTGCGCGACGCCACCCTGCGGTCGCTGCGCGAGCGGATCGTCGTGGTTCCACAGGAGGGCTTTCTCTTCGCCGGCACGGTCCGCGACAACATCCGTGTCGGCCGACCCGAGGCCGACGACGCCGAGGTCGAGGAGGCGGTCGCTGCGCTCTCGCTGACCGGGCGGTTCGCGGCAATGGAGCACGGGCTCGACACCGAGGTGCGGGAGCGGGGCTCGCGCCTGTCGGCAGGCGAGCGCCAGCTCGTTTCGCTCGCGCGCGCCGCCCTCGCCGACCCGACGCTGCTGGTGCTCGACGAGGCGACGTCGAACCTCGACCCCGGCACCGAGCGCGCGGTCGAGCAGGCACTCGAACGCCTGATGGAGGGCCGCACCGTCGTCGTGATCGCCCACCGTCTCTCGACCGCGGCACGCGCCGACCGCATCGCGGTGATCGACGACGGTCGCCTCGCTGAGCTCGGCACCCACGAGGAGCTGCTGCGGCGCGAGGGCCGCTACGCCAGCCTCTACGCCGCCTGGATGGCGACGCCGACGGCGCAGACCGCGTGACGCGGCGCGTCAGCGCATCAGCCCCGCCCCTGTGACCAGGGGCAGGTCGAGCGGCGACAGCAGCCCGGGTGGTGCGTCGCAGACGGCCGGGATCGCGTTGAGGACGCGCATCGCGGTCATGAGAAGGCCGCCGGCGTTATGGTCGCCGCCCTCGCCGACGAACTCGAGCTCGACCTTGATTTCGGGGTCACCCTCGAGCAGCACCCGGTAGGAGCCCTGGCCGCTCGGCTGAGGCCAGTCCGGGGCGGCCGCGTCGTGCATGCGGGTGACGTGCTCCACGACAATGCGCGGCTCGCCCCCCACGATGCCCTGCACCTCGAAGCGAAGCCCGGCCATGGTGCCCTGCTCGATGGTGCCGCTGGGCACGGTGAACGTCTCGATCGCCGCCCACTTCTCGTAGGTCTCGCGGATGTCGTCGATCTCGACGCCCAGCCCCGCCGCCATGGCGTGCAGGGCGCCGCCCCAGGCCAGCGTGAGCACGCCCGGCGCGAGCAGGAGCGGGGTGTGCTCGAGGGGCGTGCCGAACCCCATGGTCTCGAACAGGACCTCGGGCTGGTCGTACGTGTCGTAATTCAGGATCTCCATCACCCGCATCGAGTCGACCCGTTTCGAGAACCCCGACAGCATCAGGGGGATCAGGTCGTTGGCGAAGCCGGGATCGATCCCTGACGTGAAGCACGACGTGCCGCCCCGTTCGCACGCGGCCTCCAGCGGCTCCGTGTAGCGACGGGGCGCCGAGGGCGGGAACACCAGCGCGACCACCGACGTCGACACCACGTTCGTCCCCGACTCGAGGATGCGGCACATGTCGGCCACCGCCTCGTCGGGGCGCAGGTCGCCCGTCGCCATGTACGACACGCAGTCAGCGCCGAGCGCGAGCACCGTGTCCGCGTCGGTAGTTGCCCTCACCCCGACCGGGTCGGTGCCCGCGAGCTCGCCCGCGTCCCGGCCGGCTTTCTTGTCGCTGTGGACGAGCAGCCCGACGAGCTCGAGCTCGGGGTGCTCGATGATGGCCCGGAGGGCGAGCCGCCCGACGTTGCCGGTGCTCCACTGCACCACGCGGTAGCTCATGGCGCCGAAACGTAACAGCGGCCTCTCAATCGCGAAAGCGGTCGGATTTGAATCCTCGGCGTCACCGGAGGTTTAGACCGGCTCCAGCGTGACCACGGGCTCGAGGCGATGGGCGAAGCGACGCAGCGTGCGCAGCAGCGCCGCGCCGGTCAACGCGATGAGCACCGCGTTGGTCAGTGCGCCGGCCGCGTCCCACCCGAACGACGTGGCGACGTAGAACGACCAGTAGCGGCGCAGCGTCGCCACCAGCCCCAGGCCCGGCTCCCAGCTCAGGTCGCCGCCCCGCTGGAACGGCCAGAACCACAGGTTCATGATCGCCCCGTAGACGAACCCCCAGCCCCAGCCGTACACCGCGAGCGCCGCGACCTCGACGCGGGGCGCCAGGCGCGCCGTCACTCGCCCGAGGAGGCCGGCGCCGCCCCCCATCCAGCCCAGCGCCAGCATCTGGAACGGCAGCCATGGGCCGACCCCGCCGGTGATGATCGCCGACACCGCCATCGCGCACAGCCCCAGCAGCAGGCCGAAGCGGGGCCCGAAGGCGGCGCCGCCCAGCACCACGAGGAAAAAGATGCCGCTGCCGCCGCCCGGGAGGTCGAGCAGGCGCAACAGCCCGGCGCTCGCCGACAGCACGCCGAGCAGCGCGATCGTGGCGCCGTTCATCGTGCCCCGCCGGACCTCGAGGGTGACCGCGCCGACGACGAGCGCGCCGATCGCCGCCGCAACGAGCGGCGCGTCGCCACCGTGCGCCTGGCTGGGGAAGGCGTCGCCGGGCAGCCAGAACGGATAGAGGAACGCGGCCGCGCCCACCACGATCATCAGGGCGTACACAGCCGCGGGCCGCACCCGCATCACGTCCGCGCGACCGCCTGCTCGACCTCCTCGACCGTCAGGTAGGGAGGCAGGACCCGCAACACCTGGGGCGCGAACAGCGAGCCCGCCAGCACGCTCCGCGCCGCGCCCTCGGCGACGACGTCGCCGTCGCCGAGCACGACCGCGCGCGTGGCGCAGCGCGCCGCGAGCTCGACGTCGTGGGTGGCGAGCACCACCGCGCCACCGCCCGACGCGTGGAGGCGGACCGCGCGGGCGAGCGCGGCGCGCGACGCCGCGTCCATGCCCCGGGTCGGCTCGTCGAGGAGCAGCACGTCGGCGCCGCCCACCGCCACCGCCGCGATCGCGACCCGCTGCCGCTCGCCCCCGGCCAGACTGCGCGGGTGCCGATCGGCCACCGCGCCGAGCCCGAGCGCGTCGAGCCACTCGTCGACGGAACCGTCGTCGCGCCGGCCGACCAGGCGCAAGGTCTCGGCGAGCTCTCGCCGCACGGTCGGGGCGAACAGCAGCGCGTTCGGGTCCTGGGGCACGTATGCCGCGGTTCCCGGGCCGGCGACCGATCCGCGTGCGGGCTCGAGGAGACGGGCGAGCGCGCGCAGCAGCGTGGTCTTGCCGGCCCCGTTGCGGCCGAGCAGGGCGACGACCTCGCCCTGCCGCACCTCGGCGGAGACGCCGTGGAGCACCTCGCGCCCGCCGATCTCGACGTGCAGGTCCCGTCCTGCCAGGAGCGTCCCGCCCGACGGAAGCGGCTCGACGGCGTCGGGGCCGGGCGGGAGGTCCAGGGCGGCGGCGAGGCGCCGGGCGTCGCGCACCGTGAGGGGCGGCGGGTCCCAGC
>JBOGFI010000012.1:0-13920 GCA_050743365.1 Acidimicrobiia bacterium
GGGGGGTCCCCGCCGATGCGGCCACCGAGGCGTCGGCGGCGGGGACCGGCGGCCCACTCTCGCGCTCGGCGACGACCACACCCCGGCCGTGGACCTGGCGGATCCGGAACCACCGGCCGGGGTCGGCGGCGGCGCCGTCGACCGCTGCACCCACCCGCCGTCGGTTCTCCCTCACCGCCGCCGGGTCGTCATCCGTC
Organism: Acidimicrobiia bacterium; assembly: GCA_050743365.1. Classification (GTDB taxonomy): domain Bacteria; phylum Actinomycetota; class Acidimicrobiia; order IMCC26256; family JACDBD01; genus JBOGFI01. The sequence continues at coordinate 198 of JBOGFI010000012.1, forward strand.
AGGAGGCCCAGGTTCGCAGTGTCATACGGAGACTCCGAGACTCCCCCGTGACGATCCGTGAAGACGACCCGCGCCGACCCGACTGCGACCTCGAGGAACCCCACGCTCACGCCACGCTAATGGCCGCTCTCAGCGGAGAAACTCGGGCACGTCGAACTCGTCATCGTCGAGCTCGAGGCTGTCGCCTTCGCCGAGGCCCGACTCGTCGTCGCGCAAGCCGAGCGACGGCGCGGTGAAGTCGCGGCTCAGACCGCGACGCTCGCCCTCGTACCGGTCGAACCCGGCCGCGATCACGGTGACGCGCGTCTCGTCGCCCAGAGCATCGTCGATCACCGCGCCGAAGATGATGTTGGCGTCGGGGTGGGCCGCCTGGGTGACGATCTCGGCCGCCTCGTTGACCTCGAAGAGCCCCAGGTCGGAGGGGCCGGACACGTTGAGCACGATGCCGCGCGCACCTTCGATGCTCGCTTCGAGGAGGGGGCTCGAGACTGCGGCGCGGGCGGCGTTCACGGCCCTGCCCTCGCCCGAGGAGTAGCCGATCCCCATGAGGGCGGAGCCCGCGTCGGCCATGATCATCCGCACGTCGGCGAAGTCGATGTTGATCAGGCCGGGCGTGGTGATCAGGTCGGTGATCCCCTGCACTCCCTGCAGCAGGACCTCGTCGCACATCTTGAACGCGTTGAGCATCGAGGTCTTGTCGTCGGAGACCTGCAGCAGTCGGTCGTTGGGAATGATGATCAGCGTGTCGACCTTGCTCTTGAGCTCCTGGATCCCGGTCTCGGCCTGCACCGACCGCCGCCGGCCCTCGAACGAGAACGGGCGGGTGACGACGCCGAGAGTGAGCGCCCCCAGGTTCTTCGCCACCTCGGCGACGATGGGCGCGCCGCCGGTGCCGGTGCCGCCGCCCTCGCCCGCGGTGATGAACACCATGTCGGCGCCCTTGAGCACCTCCTCGATCTCGTCGCGGTGCTCCTCGGCCGCGTGCCGACCGATCTCGGGATCGGAGCCGGCGCCGAGGCCACGGGTGAGCTGGCGACCCACGTCGAGCTTCACGTCGGCGTCGCTCATGAGGAGAGCCTGGGCGTCGGTGTTCACGCCGATGAACTCCACACCTTTCAGGCCGGTGTCGATCATCCGGTTGACCGCGTTGCAGCCGCCGCCACCGATACCGACGACCTTGATGACGGCCAAGTAGTTCTGCAGCTCACCCAGCATCTCGGGCCTTCCTCGTCGGGGACCGGCGAACTCTCGACCTCCACTGAAGGTCGAGAGTTATGTAAACCTGTTGTTCCGGTCGAGACTCTACCCAATCGCGCGCCGCGAATCAACGACCAGCCAGTCGACGACGAGCCCGCCGCTTCGCGCCGCGGCGTTCACCCGGTCACCGGCGCGGCGGGGACGCGCACGTCGACGTAGTCGATGCTCGCAGGGGCAGAGGCGGCCAAGACCGCGAGGGCCGCACGACCCTTCGCGGCTGCGTCCGCGGGCGCGCCCAGCCGGACCTCGATGCCGCCGGTCAGGCGGAGTGTCGCCGTCCCCCCGACGACCGCGACCCCGGCGACCTGCTGACGCAACTCGACCGGCAGCTCGCCGAGCATGCCGACGGCAGCGGCGGGTCTGATGGTACGGCCCGGTAATGGGAGCCGCGCCAGGCCGAGCAGCTCGGGAAGCCCGCCCGGTGCCGCGGGCGCGTCCATGACCACGCGCCCGGTCTCGTCGACGAGCGCCACGGTGCTCTCGTCGCGGCGCGCCCAGGCGATCGGCGTCCGCTCGACGACACGGATGCGGAGACCACCGGGGAGCTCGCGCTCGGCACGAGCCTCACGGACCCAGGGGACGTTCTCGACCCGACGCTCGGCGGCACCGAGGTCGACGAGCAGCAGCGCTTCGCCCGCGGCGACCCCCGACGCGGCGCGCACCTCGCGTTCCTGCTCGCCGCTGACGCCCCGGATCACGACGTGGTCGACGTCGAGCAGCGGCGAGTGGACCGCGGCCCAACCCGACGCCGCCAGCACGACTGCGCCCACGACCACGACGAGCACCCGCAGGCCCTGCGTTCCCGCGTCCATCAGCCGCCGTCGACCATGCGAAGCTCGGGGACGAGCTCCACGCCGGTTGCGTCGGCCACGCGCCGCTGCACTTCGGCCACCAGCCGCCGGACGTCGCCCGCGGTGGCTCCCGTCTCGGCCTGGAAAAAGTTCGCGTGCTTCTGCGACACGACCGCGCCCCCCACCCGCAGGCCCTTGAGGCCGCTCGCCTCGATGAGGCGACCGGCGGAGTCGCCCGGTGGGTTCCGGAACACCGAGCCTGCGTTGGCGCCGCCGGGCTGGTGTTCACGACGCCACCGCACGATCTCGGCGATGCGCTCCTCGCACGCGAAGGCGTCGTCGTGCGTCGCCGAGAACTCCGCCGCCACCACGACCTCTGCGACCGACAGGTTGGAGTGGCGGTAGTCGAGGCCGAGCCCGGCCCCGGTGCGCACCGTGATGCTCGGCGCGCCCTCGCCGGGGGGCGCCAGGAGATCCACGATCCAGGCCCGTTCGAGCACGTCATGGGTCTCGCGCCCGTGACCGCCGGCGTTCATACGCACGGCGCCACCCACCGAACCCGGGATGCCCACGAAGAACTCGAGGCCGGTGAGGCCGGCGGCGGCGGCGCGCCGCGCCAGCACGGGCAAGGCGACTCCCCCACCGGCCCGTACGGCCGGCGGGCCCGCGCCGCCGGCGGCGAGCTCGACCTCCTCGAACTCACCCTCGAGCACCACCGCCAGCCCGTCGAAGCCCCGGTCGGCGACCAGCAGGTTCGACCCGCGTCCCACCACGAGCACCGGCGGGCGGTGGCGTGCGACCACGCCCCCCACCGCAGCCAGCGCCGCCTCCGACCCGGCGCGGGCGACCACCGCCACCGGACCACCCACCCGGTAGGTGGACAGGTCGGCGAAGGGCACGTCGCGCGCCACCGCACCGGGGAGGGCGGCGGCGAGCTCCTCGGCGACCCGGTCGAGGCTCACGGCGCTCGCTCGAGCCATTCGTCGGGCAGCATCGTCAGGTCGCCGGCACCCAGGGTCAGCACCAGGTCGCCCGGCCGGGCCAGGCGGGGCACGTGCTCGACGAGGTCGGCGCGGCGAGGGAGGTACGTGACCGGAAGCGACGGATGGCGGTCGAGCACGGCCCGCAGCACCAGGCGACCCGACACCCCCGGCTGCGGGGCCTCCCCGGCCGAGTAGACGTCGGTGAGCACGACCGCGTCGGCCTCCGCGAACGCATCGGCGAAGTCGCGCCACAACCTCGCAGTGCGCGTGTACCGGTGCGGCTGGAACACCGCGATGACCCGCCGCCATCCGCCTTCACGGGCGGCGCGGATCATCGCCGCGACTTCACCCGGGATGTGGGCGTAGTCGTCGACGAGGGTGACGCCGTCGACCTCGCCTCGAAACTGGAACCGGCGCGCCACCCCGCCGAACCCGCCCAGGGCCTCGGTCACCGCCCGGAACGGGACGTCCAGCTCCAGGGCCATGGCGGCGGCGGCGGCCGCGTTGAGCGCGTTGTGCCGCCCCGGGACCGGAAGCTCGATCGTCCCGATGGGTGTGCCGCCGTACTCGAGGTCGAAGCGGCTTCCGGTGCGGCTGCCCTCGTACCGAACGACACGGTACTGGGCGTCGCCGGCCCCGCCGAAGGTCACCACGCGGTCGTGGGCCGACGCCAGCCGGCGCGCGACGGCGTCGTCGGCGCACACGACCCGAACGCCGGGCAGGCCGGTCAGGAAACGGTCGAACGCGTCCACGAGCGCCGGGAAGTCGCCGTAGTGGTCGAGATGGTCGGGCTCGACGTTGGTCACGATCCCGGCCTCGGGTGCAAGCTCGAGGAAGGTGCCGTCGCTCTCGTCGGCCTCCACCACCAGCCACTCTCCCTCGTCGAAGGCGCCATTGGTGCCGACCTCGTTGAGCTCGCCGCCGATGACGAAGCTCGGGCGCCATCCGGCGGCTCGCAGGATGAGGGCGAGCATCGAGGATGTGGTCGTCTTCCCGTGGCTCCCCGCCACCGCGACGGTGCGGCGCGTCGCCACCAGGGCACGCAGCGCGTCGGCGCGGCGCAGGACCGGCACGCCGCGCGCCTCGGCCGCCCTGACCTCGGGGTTGGCCCGTGGGATCGCCGTCGACGCGACCACGGCGTCGGCGTCGGCGGGCACGTGGGCGGCGTCGTGCCCGACGCGCACGTCGACGCCGAGGAGGCGGAGGCGGGTCAGTGCGCTGGACTCCTTGAGGTCCGATCCGCTCACCCGGTGCCCCATGCTCGCCAGCACGGTCGCGATCGCGCTCATCCCGGCCCCGCCCAGCCCCACGATGTGCAGGCGCTGCCGACTCGAGAGCTCGAGATCACCGGCCGGCACGAGCCACCTCCTCGACGAGGTCCGCGAGCCGCGCCGCCGCCTCGGGACGAGCGAGCCCGCCTGCGGCCGCCGCCATGGCGCCGAGCCGGGCCGGGTCCGCCAGCAGCTCCCCGGCGACAGCGTCCAGGCGGGCGGCGTCGCACTCGGCGTCGGGCACGAGCACGGCCGCGCCCGCGTCGACGAGGGTGCGGGCGTTGTGCGTCTGGTGATCGCCGGGCGCGCCGGGGAGGGGCACGAGCACCGACGGAACGGCGGCGGCGGCGAGCTCGGCGACGGTCACGGCACCCGCCCGGCACACCACGAGCGCGGCACGCGCGTACAGCGTCTCCATATGGTCTTCGTAGTGCACCAGGGAGTACTCGAGCGCGTCTCCCGGGTGCTTGCCGGCGGCGAGGGCTGCGACGCAGTCGTCGTAGTCGCGCGTCCCGCTCACGTGGTGCACGGCGACGTCGTCGCGGCTCCGCCATCGCCCGTACAGACCGATCGCAGCGTCGTTGAGGCGGCGGGCGCCGAGACTCCCTCCGAACACGGCGAGCAGGGGAGGATCGGCAGGCCTTCGGCGGATAGCCGCGATCTCGGGCCGGATCGGGTTGCCGGTCAGCACGGCACCGCGCAGCGGGGTACCCGGGAGCGAGGTGGCAGCGCGGGCACCGAGGCGCACGGACACCCGGTTGGCGAGACCGGGTGCCGCGTTCTGCTCGTGCACCACCGCGGGGACACGCCGCCAGCGGGCGGCGAGCAGGCACGGGAGCGACGCGTAGCCGCCGACGCCGACCACGACCGCGGGGTGGGCGCGCTCGACGATCCGGCGCGCCCGCGTCAGGGCCACCAGGTTCTCCCACAGGGCACGCGCGTTGGCCAGGGTGACCCGACGCTGGAGCCCCCGGCCGGGGAGGAGGTCGATGCCGAAGCCCGCCTCCGGCACCACGCGCGCCTCGAGGCCGCGCCGGGCACCGACGAAGCGCACGGTGGCGGGTGCGTGCCCCCGCCGGACGAGCTCCCGGGCGAGCGCGAGCGCCGGGTACACGTGCCCGCCCGTGCCACCTCCCGTCACCAGGGCGAAAACCCCTGTCTCTGCCGGGTGGGAGCCGGTCACCGGGCGTGGCGGGCCACCGAGCCGAGCATCCCGGCGGCAGCCATGGTGAACACCAGCGCCGAGCCCCCGAACGACACGAACGGCAACGGGATCCCCGACACGGGAAGGAGCCCGACCACCCCGCCGATGTTGATGACCGCCTGGCCGACGACCCACACGGTGATCCCCGCCGCCAACAGGGTGCCGAACCGGTCCGACGCCCCCAGCGCCGTCCTCGTGCCCAGCACCGCGAAGGCGACGAAGAGCGCCACGACGAGCAGGCAGCCGAGCAGCCCGAGCTCCTCGCCGATGATGGCGAAGATGAAGTCGGTGTGCGCGTTCGGGAGGAACAGCCACTTGGCGCGTCCGGCACCGAGGCCGACGCCGGTCCAACCGCCGCTACCCAGCGCGATCAGCGACTGGGAAAGCTGGTACCCGGTGTTCCCGGCGTCGGACCACGGATGGAGGTACGCGAACACGCGGGCGCGCCGGTATGGCTCGGCGATGGCCAGGAGGGCGGTGAGCGAAACGGCGATGCCGCCGGTTGCGGCCAGGTGGCGGATCCGCACACCGCCGACGACCAGGACGGTACCGACGACGAGCCCGAGCACCAACGTCGAGTCCATGTCGGGCTGGCACAGCACGAGGGCGGCGAAGACCGCCAGCACCACGAGGACGGGTCGCACGACACGCCGCCAGTCGTGCAGCTCGGCGGCCCTGCGGGTGAGCACGTCTGCCGCGTACAGGAGCAGTGCGAGCTTGGCCAGCTCCGTCGGCTGGAAGCGCCACGACCCACTCCCGAGCCACCGGCGCGAGCCCGCCACGTACACGCCGATGCCGGGCACGAGCACCAGCACTAGGAGCACGAGGCTCACGGCGAGGAGCGGGCGCACGAAGCGGCGCCAGGCGTGATAGTCGACCCGGGCGGTTACTGCGAAGGCAACCGCGCCCAGCGCGGTCCAGACGACCTGACGCTGGAAGAAGTACCAGCCGGACCCGTAGTTGGTGAGCGACGCGACCGATGACGCCGACAGCACCATGACCAGCGACACGACGTTCAGCACGCCCACGGTCGCCAGTAGCAGCACGTAGGTGGATGGGCGGGCAGGGGCGGCCGCGGCCCAGCGGTGGCGCGCGGCGGCGACACGGCGACCCAGCGGCGACGGCATGCGGTTTACCGCAACGCTCATGGGCCGACCTCGGCGCGTGACGGATCGGTCTCGTGATGGCCGTGCGCCTCGGGCAGCCCTGACACCCGAGCGGCGAAATCGTCGCCGCGCGCCCCGTAGCTCGAGTACCAGTCGAACGACGCGCACGCGGGCGAGAGCATCACCACGTCGCCCGCCTTCGCCTGCTCGGCCGCGCGCGCGACAGCCGTGCCCATGTCAGCAGCGCGGATCACCGGGACCGCGCCCGCGAACGCCGCCTCGATCTCCCCGGCGGCCTCGCCGATGGCAACCACTCCCCGCAGCCGGGGCGCCAGGGAGCCGAGCACCGAGAGGTCGAGGCCCTTGTTGCGACCGCCGGCGACCAGGATCACCGGGCCGGCGGCGCCCTCCACCGCTCGCAGCGTCGCGTGGGGGTTCGTCGCCTTCGAGTCGTCGTAGTAGCGGACACCGTCGTGCTCCGCGACGAGCGTCGTCCGGTGTGGGAGGCCCTCGAAGTCGCGCAGCGCGGTGGCGACGCCCGCCGGGGTGGCGCCCACCTCGAGCGCGGCGGCCGCGGCAGCCAGGGCGTTGGCCCGGTCGTGAGAGGCGGTCGCCCACAGGTCGGCCACGGGGACGAGGGGGGTCCCGCCCGCTTCCACCAGCACGCCGTCGGTGACGCGGAACGCCCCCGGATCAGCGGACGTGACCGAGAACGGCAGTCGCCGGGAAGGCGCGTCGCCGGCGAGCAGGCTCGTGACCGCGTCGTCGGCGTTGAACACGAGCAGGTCGTCGCTCGTCTGGTGACGGAACACCCTCGCCTTGGCAGCCACGTAGTCGTCGAGGGACCCGTGCCAGTCGAGGTGGTCCACGGCCACGTTGAGCAGCACCGCCACACGCGGTCGGAAGGCCGCGGTCGTGAAGGCGAGCTGGAACGACGACACCTCGGCCACCACGACGTCGGCGTCGGTGCCGACGGCGTCGAGCAGTGGTCGCCCGATGTTGCCGGCCGCGACGGCGCGCATCCCCGAGGTCTCCAGCATCGCCACCGCCAGGGTCGTCACCGTGGTCTTGCCGTTGGTGCCGGTCACCGCAACCAGGCGCCGGCCCGCTCCCTCGGCCGCGAGGTCGATCTCGGCGCGCACCGGCACCCCCGCGGACCGGGCTGCGACGACGGCCGCGTGTCGCCCGGGCACCCCGGGGCTGGGCACGAGCAGGTCGGCGTGCTCGACCCAGGCTGCGAGCTCCCCCGCCGGCGGGGCTTCCAGCAGCTCGGCGCCGGCCGCGACGGCGCGCACCGCCCGCTCGGCGTACGCGGGGTCGCCCGCCGGGGTGTCCTCGACGACGGTGACGCGGTCGCCCGCGGCGCGGCGGTGGTTCACGACGGCTTCGCCCGTGACGCCAAGGCCGATGACGACCACGTGCATCAGTCGATTGCTCCCGGGATGCGGATGAAGTCGGCGTAGAACAGCCCGAGCCCGAGCGCCACGCACAAGCCCCCGAAGAGCCAGAAGCGGACGATGACGGTGAACTCGTGCCAGCCGCCCACTTCGTAGTGGTGGTGGATGGGCGCCATGCGCAGGATGCGTCGCTTGAAGCCTCGGAAGGCGATGACCTGCGCGATGACGCTCAGCGTCTCGACGACGAAGAGACCGCCGAGGATCGGCAGCAGCAGGTTCGTGTTCGTGAACAGCGCCAGGCCCGCCATCGCGCCGCCGAGCGCGAGCGAGCCGGTGTCACCCATGAACACGCGCGCCGGCGCCGCGTTCCACCACAAGAAGCCGGCGCAGCCTCCCAACAGCGCCGCCGCGACGACCGCGAGATCGAGCGATGCGGCCGGGAGCGAGTTGTACTGGCCCGGGTGGCGGAACTGCCAGAACGCGATGATCACGAACGCGGCGAACACGAGGGTGGCCGCGCCGGCGGCGAGGCCGTCCATGCCGTCGGTGAGGTTGACCGCGTTGGAGGTGGCGGTGACGACCACTACCGCCCACGCGAACCACAGCCAGGTGCCCAGGTCCAGGTCGAGCAGGCGGGTGAACGACAGGTGCGTGTTGGTGTCGACGAAGTGCAACGCCAGGAGCGCGAAGCCCGAGCCTACGAGCAGCTGGCCGCTGGTCTTGCCCCGCTTGCGCAGGCCGAGGTTCCGGCCCTTGCGCACGCCCAGGTAGTCGTCGACGAAGCCGATCGCCGCCAGCCCGACGACGAGTAGGAGCAGCGTCATCCCGGCCCGGGCGAACTTGATCTGCTCGGTGCGGACGTGCGCGGCCAGGTAGCCGGCCACCGCGCTCACGATGATGGCGATGCCTCCCATGGTGGGCGTGCCCGCCTTCTGGGCGTGGGGGTGCGTGAACGGCCCATCGCTGCGAATGGCCTGGCCGATCTCGCGCGCACGCAGGACGCGGATGAGGAAGGGGGTCCCGAGCACGCTGAGGACGAACGCGACCGACGCCGCCACCAGCAACGCGATCACGACACGGCCTCGAGGCCGGCGAGCGCATCGGCGACGCGCTCGAGGCCGACCGCTCGGCTGGCCTTCACCAGCACCGCGTCGCCCGGCCCGACGCGTGCCGCGACGACCTCGTACGCGGTCGCGACGTCGGGCACCTCGACGATTTCGACGCCACGGCCCGAAGAACGCGCGCCCTCGGCGACCGCTCGTGCCGCATCGCCCACGACGACGACGACGTCGACACCGCTGTCGGCGGCCTGGCGTCCGACCGCCGTATGCGCCGGCTCGGCTTCGGCGCCCAGCTCGAGCATCTCGCCCAGCACCGCCCACCGGCGCCCCGCCGTCGGCAGGCGGGCGAGGGCCCGGAGCGCCACGTCGGTCGACGTCGGGCTGGCGTTGTACGCGTCGTTGAGCACGGTGATCCCGCCGGGGGCGTGTGCGAGCTGCATTCGCCAGGGTGCGGCCTCGGCCTCGGACAGGCCCGCGACCACGTCGTCGGCAGCCACGCCCAGCTCGAGCGCGACCGCGGCGGCCATCGCGGCGTTCATGACCTGGTGCTCGCCCCGCAGGCGCAAGCGCACCGCCAGCGATCCCGCCGGGGCATCGAGGTGGAACGAGGGCCGGAGGTCGTCGTCGAGAACGACCTCGGTGATGCGCACGTGGCAGTCCGAGTGCGGTCCGCGGCCGATCCGGAGCACGCGGGCGGCGGTCCTGCGGGCGAGGTCGGGGGTGACGTCGTCGTCGGCGTCGAGCACGGCGACCCCGTCGGCGGGCAGCGCCTCGAGGAGCTCGCCCTTCACCGCCGCCACCCCGGCCCTCCCCCCGAGCCGGCCTGCGTGCGCGAGCCCCACGTTGGTCAGGATGCCGAGGCGCGGTCGCGCGATCGCGCAGAGGTCGGCGATGTTGCCCGCGAGGCGCGCGCCCATCTCCGCCACCACCACCTCCGTCTCGGTGTCGGCGGCGAGCAGCGTGAGCGGCAACCCGGCTTCGTTGTTGAACGAGCCCGGGCTGGCGACGACCCGGCGGGCGCGCCCCAGCGCGGCGGCGAGCAGGTCCTTGGTCGTCGTCTTCCCGGCCGACCCGGTGATGCCCACCACGGTCGTGTCGACAAGCCGGTCACGAGCGAGGCGCCCGAGCTCGGCGAGCGCGACGAGCGGGTCCCCCACCCGGACCAGGGCGCGCGGCTCGCTCCCCGTCCGAAGGTCGATCGCGTGTGCGACCAGCGCGACCGTCGCGCCTCTCGCGAACGCGTCGGGCACGTAGTCGTGGCCGTCACGCTTCGCGACGAGCGCGGCGAAGCAGGCGCCCGGCGCGAGCGTCCGTGAGTCGATCGAGTAGGAGGTGGCCACCGCCGCCTCGTCGCCGGCGATGACCTGTCCGTCCGCGGCCTGGGCGATCTCGGCTGCCGTCAGGCGCATCCGAGGGCCTCCAACTCCTCGCGGGCTACGACCCGGTCGTCAAACGGCGTGGTCACGCCGCCGGCGGTCTGGCCCGTCTCGTGACCCTTGCCGGCGATCACGACCACGTCGCCCGGGCGCGCCTCCGACAGCGCGTAGCGGATCGCGGCACGGCGGTCGAGCTCGACCACGGGCGTCGCGGCGCCCTCCCGCAACCCTGGCGTCACCGCGGCGGCGATCGCCTCGGGATCCTCGGAGCGCGGGTTGTCGGAGGTCAGCACGGCGAGGTCGGCGCGTTGGCCTGCGACCCGCCCCATCAGCGGCCGCTTGTCTCGGTCACGGTCGCCGCCGCACCCGAACACGACGAGCAGCCGGCCCCGGGCAACGGGGCGGGCGGCGTCGAGGACGCGCGCCAGCGCGTCGGGCGTGTGGGCGTAGTCGACCAGGACCGTGAACGGCTGCCCGCCGTCCACCGTCTCGAAGCGGCCGGGGACGACCAGCGGCGCCTCGATGCCGGCGACCACCGCGTCGAAGGGCACGCCGCCCGCGAGCGCGACCGCCGCCGCCGCCAGCACGTTGTCGACGTTGAAGCGGCCGACGAGCGGGCTCGCTACCCGGGCGCGGCGGGATACAGCGTCGCGGCGGTCGACGAGGACGAAGCGGCTCCCGCGCGGGTCGAGGTCGAGCTCGTCGGCGACCACCTCGGCCGTGACATCGGTGGGCACGTCGGCGGACGAGTCGAGCACACCGAACGTCGTGGTGGGGAGCCCGGCGGCTCGTGCCCGGCGGGCGAGCGCCACCCCGTGGATGTCGTCGGCATTGACGACTCCTGCACCGGCCCGAGTCGGGTCGAACAGCATCGCCTTGGCCTCGAAGTACGCGTGCAGCGTGCGGTGGTAGTCGAGGTGCTCGTGGGACAGGTTCGTGAAGCAGACCGCCGCGAACCAGGTCCCGTCGATGCGGTGCTGGTGCAGCGCGTGCGACGAGACCTCCATCGCCACGGTGCGCACGCCGGCGTCGCGCATGCGGGCCAGCAGCGCCTGAAGCTCGGTCGCCTCGGGCGTGGTGCGCTCTTCGGGGACGGCGGCGCCGGCGATGCGGGCCCCGATCGTGCCGATGAGCCCGACGGGGTCGCCCGCCGCCCGGCCGATCGATTCGAGGACGTAGGTGGTGGTCGTCTTGCCGTTCGTGCCCGTCACTCCGAGGCACCGCAGCGCGCGTGACGGGTGACCGTGGAACCGGGCGGCGACCGGGCCGAGGGCCCGTCGCACGCTCGGCACGCGTGCTTGGGAGACAGCGAGTGGAAGCGGCCGTTCCACGAGCAGCGCCACCGCGCCGGCGGCGACGGCTTCGGGGGCGTGGGCATGCCCATCGGTCACGGCGCCGGGAATGCACGCGAAACAGGCGCCCTCGACAGCCTCGCGGCTGTCGGGGACGATCGTCGTGACCTCGACGTGCGGGTCACCCGACAACTCCTCCACGTCGACGCCCCCGAGGAGCTCGTGCAGGCGCACGCGCCGTCCTGTCCGCTCGGTCATCGCGAGGCGTTCAGGCTATCGGGGGGCGCCGGCGCATCGCCGGTCGGCGGCACCTGCTCCAGCCGCAGGGCGTATTGCATAATGCGGGCGAACACCGGAGCCGCGACCTGACCGCCGTAGTACGTCCGCGACGGCTCGTCGAGCACCACGATGGTGGCGAGCCGAGGCGCGTCGGCGGGGGCGAATCCTGCGAACGACGCGACGTACCGGCCGTCGTAGGGGGGCTTGCGGGCGGTGCCGGTCTTGCCCGCCACCCGGTAGCCCGGCACCGCGGCGCGGGTCCCGGTCCCGCCGGTGACCACCGACTCGAGCATCGTGCGCATCGTGGCGGCGGTCCCGGTCGACACCACCGCGCGTGGCGCCGCGAGCGGCTCGTCGTGCCTCGTGCCGTCGGGGCCGATCGTGGCGGCCACCAGACGGGGCGGCCGGGAGACGCCTCCGTTGGCGATCGTCGTGTACACGTCGAGCATTTGGACCGCGGTCACCGCGATCCCGTTCCCGAGGGGCATCGACGCCAGGCTGGTGTCGTTGTACTCGGACGGCGGGAGCAGGAGGCCGGGCGACTCGCCGGGGAACTCGAGCGCGGTCGCCGACCCGAACCCGAACGCACGCAGGTAGGTGTCGAACCGGTCGCGGCCGAGGGCGCGGGCGATGAGGATCGTCCCGACGTTCGACGACTCGCGCACGATGTCGTTGACGGTCATCGCGGGCGGGTGGTCCTCGACATCCTCGAAGACCCGCCCGTCGATCGTCAGCTCGCCCGGTACCTGGTACCACGTCTCGGGAGTGACGGTGCCCTCCTCGAGTGCACCCGCCACCGTGATCACCTTGTTCGTGGAACCGGGCTCGTAGACGTCGGTGACGGGTCGGTTGGGCTCGGTCGCGGGTCCGGGGCGCGCTGGATGATCGGCGGTCGCGCCCTCGACGGTGGCCATCGCGAGCACGTCGCCGCTCTGCACGTCGACCACCACCGCCACGCCGCCCTTGGCCTTCGCTCCCGTGACCTCGTCGACGAGCACGCGCTCCGTCTCGTACTGCAGCGACTGGTCGATGGTCAGCACCAGGTCGGAGCCCCGCTGCGAAGGGCGCACGCGACGCTGACCGCTGGGGATCTCGTGCCCGTAAGGGTCGCGCTCGACCACGACCTCGCCCGGTCGGCCGGTCAGCAGCTCGTCGTAGGCCGACTCGAGCCCGCCCAGGCCGTCGTTGTCGATCCCGACGAACCCGAGGACCGGCCCAGCCAGTGCGTTGGAAGGGTAGAACCGCTTCGACTCGGGGACGAAGCCGATACCCGGGAGATCCAGCGCCCGGATGCGCGCGGCGGTCTCGTCGTCGACCTTGCGCGCGAGGTAGACGAACGCACGGTCGGGTTGCGCCAGCGTGTCGCGGAGCTGAAGCTCGTCGACACCGAGCAGCGGAGCCAGCAGCGCGGCATGGGTCGCCGGGTCCTCGACGACCCGCGGGTCGGCCCACACGGTCTGCTGCTGGACCGAGACCGCGAGGTCGTTGCCGTTGCGGTCGAAGACGCTGCCGCGCTCGGCGGCGAGCTCGATCGTGCGGAGCCGCTGGTCGAGCCCCAGGCGCGCGTACCGGTCGCGGCCCATGCCCTGCACGTCGACCAGACGAGCACCGATCGTCGCGAACGCGGCGACCGTCACGAACAGCAGGGCGACCAGGCGACGGCGGGTCGAGCGGGCGGTCGCCACCCGGCGAGCGGAGGCGGGCCC
>JBOGFI010000013.1:0-10493 GCA_050743365.1 Acidimicrobiia bacterium
GTCGAGCGAGCCCGCCGACTCAGCCCCGACGTTGTGCTCATGGACGTCCGCATGCCCGACCTCGATGGAATCGAAGCGACCCGCGAGCTGACACGTACCGCCCCCCACGCGAGAGTCCTGATCCTCACCACCTTCGAACAAGACGACTACGTCTTCGGGGCGCTGCGCGCCGGCGCCTCGGGCTTCCTACTCAAACGAACGCGACCCGAAGAGCTGATCGCGGCCGTGCACACGATCGCCCGCGGAGACTCGCTGCTCTCCCCGTCGGTCACCCGCCTCGTGATCGACCGCATGGGCCAGCAGCCGACGCCCGAGCTCGCCGATCACGCCAAGCTCGACCAGCTCACCCCGCGCGAGCGAGAGGTCCTCGAGCTAGTCGCGCGCGGGCTCTCCAACCGCGAGATCGCCACAGAGCTCGTCGTCGAGGAATCCACGATCCGAAGCCACATCAAACGGATCCTGATGAAACTCGACCTCCGCGACCGCATTCAAGTCGTGATCTTCGCCTACGAGACCGGCATGAACCGACCCGCCCCCACAGCCGGTCGTCGCGCCGGTGAGTGAGCCGAGTGAACGGCCGCCGCCATCGGCGGGAACGCCTGACGATTGGGCCGAACTCGACAGCGTCATGGCCAGGGAGCGCCATACCGCCCACCTGGTTCGCCCCGCGCGCATCTACTCCAATCCAGCTGAAGAACCGCCGCGGCCATCCCGCTGAGTACGCGCGGGGACTGCCCAACTCGTAGCCGCGGCTACGACGCGTAGCGCTCCGGGTCGGCGACGAAGCGCTGCAGACACCTGGCGGAGCAGAAGGCCTTGGGCTCGCCCCCCACATCGAGCTTCGCCGCCACTTCCGAAGGTGTGAGTTCCATGCCGCAGACCACTTGGAGCCACCGGCCCGAGAGAGTCCCGACTACGGCCCGCCCCACCACCGCGGCCGCGAACGCGGCCAGCGCGAAGCCCGCAGGGCTGTACCGCCAGGCAGCGTCGAGATCACCCAAACACCACGAGCACGAGCGCGCCAGCCGTGCCCCACAGGACCAGCACCAACACACGCCGGTACCGGTCGCGGCCCGCCCGCCGCAGCCAGAGCACCAGCGCGATCACGCCGCCTCGGCGCGGGCCACCGGTCGGGCAGGCTCGGGCGGCAACTCAGCCACCGTCGCCGCCGGTAGCCGCAGTCGCTTCAGCCAGACCGCGTTCACCGCCACGATGAAACTCGAGCCCGACATCGAGAGCGCGGCGATCTCGGGGCGCAGCACGAGGCCGAACGCGGGTTCGAACACCCCGGCCGCGATCGGCAACGCGATCGCGTTGTACCCCACCGCCCAACCGAGGTTCTGGCGCATCTTGCGCAGCGTGCCCCGCCCGATCCGCAGCGCGACGGGCACGTCCATCGGGTCGGAGCGCATGAGCACGAGGTCGGCGGTCTCGATCGCGACATCGGTGCCGGCGCCGATGGCGATGCCGAGGTCGGCCTGGGCGAGCGCGGGGGCGTCGTTGACGCCGTCGCCCACCATGGCGACCGTCCGGCCGCTCTGCTGGAGCTCGGCCACCTTGGCGGCCTTGTCGCCCGGGAGCACCTCGGCGATCACCGTGTCGATACCGAGCCGGTCGGCGATCCGCCGGGCCGTCGCCTCGTTGTCGCCGGTCAGCATCACCACCTCGACGCCGAGCTCGTGGAGGGCCGAGACCGCGGCCGCCGAAGTCGGGCGGGCGGCGTCGGCGATACCGATCACCGCGACCGCACGCCCGTCGACCGCGGCCACCACGGCGGTCTGCCCGCCATTCGCCAGCTCCTCGCGCCGAGCCGCGAGCCCATCGAGCGCGATCCCCTCCCGCTCCATGAGACGGACGTTGCCCACCGCTACCCGCCGTCCCGCCACCGTCGCGAGCGCGCCGTGGCCGGGCACGTTCTCGAACGCGTCGACCGTCAGCCGCTCGACCCCAGCCGCGTCGGCGTAGCGCAGGACCGCCTCGGCCAGCGGGTGCTCGGACTCCCGCTCGACCGCCGCCACCAGCGACAGCACCCGGTTCCCGTCGGTGCCGCCCGCGGTGATCACGTCGGTGACCTCGGGCTCCCCCTTGGTGAGCGTGCCGGTCTTGTCCATGACCACGACCTCGATGCGGGCCGAGGTCTCGATCGCGGTCGCGTGCTTGAACAACACACCGCGGCGGGCGCCCAGCCCGGTGCCGACCATGATCGCCGTCGGCGTCGCCAGACCGAGCGCGTCAGGGCACGTGATCACGACGACGGTGATCGCGAACAGCACCGCGTCCGACGCCGGTCGGTCGCTGAAGAGCAGCCAGGCTCCGAGGGTTCCACCGCCGCCGAGGAGCGCGACGAGCACAAGCCAGAACGCCGCCCGGTCCGCCAGCCGCTGGCCCGGCGCCTTGGAGTTCTGGGCCTCCTGGACGAGCTGCACGATCTGTGCGAGCGCAGTGTCGGCACCGACCTTGGTCGCGCGCACCCGCAGGGTGCCGTTCCTGTTGATGGTGGCGCCGATGACCTCGGCGCCCGGCTCCTTGTGGACCGGCAGGCTCTCGCCGGTGACCATCGACTCGTCGACTTCGCTGTCGCCGTCGTCGACGACTCCGTCGACCGCGATCTTGGCGCCCGGCCGCACGAGCAGGAGATCGCCGACCACGATCTCGGCGGTGGAGACTTCGACGGGCTCGCCGTCGCGCAGGACGATCGCCTTGGGTGGCGCGAGGTCGAGGAGAGTGCGGATGGCATCGTTGGCGCCGCCCCGTGCCCGCATCTCGAACCAGTGGCCGAGCAGCACGAACGAGGCCAGCACCGAGGCCGCCTCGTAGAAGACCTCACCACCTCCGGTGAATGTGACGACGACCGAGTAGAGCCACCCGGCGCCGACCGCCACCGCGACCAGCACCATCATGTCCAGAGTGCGCGCCCGCAACGCCCGGTAGGCGCCGTCGAAGAAGATCCACGAGGCCCAGAACACGACCGGCAGGCTGAGTAGCAGCGACCAGACGTCGTCGCGGAGTCCGAAGGGGGCTCCGACCTCGAAGCCCAACACGTCCCGGCCGATGGGCGACCACAGCAGGATCGGAATGGAGAACAGCGCGGCAACCAGGAACCGGTTGCGCATGTCGGCGACCATGGCGTCCATCGACATGGCGTGACCGCCGTGGCCCATGACCTGCTCGGCCGAACGCTCGATCCGCTCGGGCTGCGCCGTCTCACCGGGCCCGGCGAGCGGGTCGCACAGGTTGCAGGGCACGGCCTGCCCGGCGCAGTGGTAGCCACATCGCTCGACGAGGTCTCGCAGCTCGGCGACCGACGTGCGCTCGGGATCAAATGTCACCGTGGCGCTCTGCGCCGCCGGGTTTACCTCGACGTCGAGTACCCCCGGGCGGCGCCGCAGCCCGGCCTCGACCACGTTCTGCTCGCTCGCCCGCCGCATGCCCGACACGTCGAGAACGACCACAACAGCGCCGACTTCGGGGTGCGAGGGCACGGCGCGACTGTTACTACACCGAGTAGCGCTCAGTCGATCCGGACGCCAACCACCTCGTAGCCGGCTCGCTCGATGGCGGTGCGGATCGCGCTGTCGTCCGCCGGACCGTCGACCCGCACCGTCCTGGACGACACGTCCACCTCGACGCGGTCGACCCCGGCAAGGGTGCCGACCTCACCCTCAATGGCGTGCTTGCAGTGCTCGCAGGAGATCCCGGGAACGTCATAGGTGCTGCTCATCAGTCCTTCCTACTCCTTCCGCTCGGCCACGCCGATCACGAAGTCGCCGAAGAAGCGTTCGACGTGCCGGTCGCCCACCACCAGTCCCTGCCGCTCGAGCTCGGCGATCAGCTCGTCGCCGGAGAACCGGTCGTGCTCCGGATGACTATTCGGGACGTGCCGAAGCGCTGTCGTTCTGTCGCGTCGTTCGGTGCGCTCTGGAACCGTGCGGAACGCCGAATAGGGCGCGGCCGAAGAGCGACCCCTTCGCAAAGGCTTCCCGCTCCTCACGCGCGAGCTTCGTCGCGTCCTTCCGATCCCTCTGGGACTTCCTTGCCCAGGCGGTCAATGCGGGCAACCGTCCCGAACGCAAAGTAGGAGAGCCCGAACGCCGCCGGCTCGACGCGAAGATCGGGAACCAGCCGCTCGAGGTGACTCCATGGCTGACCAAACCCCTCGAAGGTGGTCATGGCCGGTCCCATGGCCATGAACACCAATGCTCCGACGTTCAGTGGCAGGGCCCACCAAGGTGCCCTCTTGCCCCCACCGAGACGACGCGGCCGCGGGGCTTAGGTGCCGGACGACGTTCTCGAGCGCCGCCGGGGTGCGCATGAGGTCATGTACGAAGGAGAACAACGCGGCGTCGGCCTGAACGGGAATGTCCGCGTCCTCCACCGGCGACGTAATGAGGGTGACGTTCGTCCAGCCGTTGCGCTCGGCTCGCTGGCGTGCCTCCCTCAGCATGTCGGGGCTCTGGTCGATGCCGACCAGGCGTCCCTCGGAGCCAATCGTCTCAAGGATGCGAGAGAAGGCCACGCCCGTGCCGCAGCCCACATCGAGAACGACCTCTCCCGGCTTCAAATCGAGCAGAGCGATGGCGCGCCTGAGGTACCTGCGGTAGGGGACGGTCCAGCCGTAGACGGGCGCGAAGACCCGGTACTTCGCTAGGGCCAACCGTCGTTTCGGACCCTTGCCCATCGCGTGACCCCTACCCCGAGGACGGTATCCCGATCGGCGCAGGCCCTTGCAGCTCGGAGATGCGTCTCGCACACCCGAATAAGCGGTTGAGGGACGCATCAAGGTTGGGTGACGAGGTGCTCGATCCGCTCGAGCGTGGCCGCCATCGCGGCCCGGGTGGCCGCCGGCTTGACCATGAACTTGAAGCCCGGTGCGCCGAGCGCGAGCCCGCCAGCCCTGACGAAGACCCACCGCTCCTGGGAGATGTCCCAGGTTTCGCGCACGCGCGTGCCGCCTTGGACCGGGTCGAGCTCGTAGCGCCAGATGCGCCCGCCGAACGATCGGGCGAGACGAGCAGCCGGCCGGGGTTGCCATGCGATGCGGCGGCCCTCCTCGAACTCGATGACCTCGTTGGTCATCGTGTACGGGAAGCCCAGCTTCATCGCCATGTCGAACTTCGCGCCGAGCGAGAGGCGCGGCGGCGCGTTCTTGGGATCGCGCACGCTCTCGGAGCCGTCGATCATCCGGTGACGGCGGGGATCGGCGAGCAGCTCGAAGATCTTCTCGGGGGGCGCGGGGATAACCCGCTCCACGGTGACGACGTCGTCGAAGTCAGCCATGCGCGGGAGGGTATCGGTGGCGGGCGGTTACGGGCTCAGCCATGCGGATCGCCCCCCGTGACGAGCCGCATGGCCGCGACTTACCGGGAGGACCGAAGAAAGGGTCAACCCATGTGGCGGAGCATCTCCCGCACTCCCGTGCGGAGAGACCGGAGGACGAGTGCCGCGGCCAGCGCAAGGAACAGGATGTTTTGAGCACGGTCGTGTAGTTGAGGGTGATCGAGGCTTCCACGACCTTGGCGTCGCGAAGCGGAGCCGACGGGGTGCTCCAGGCGGGAGCCGGGCACGCCGTGGAAATGGAAGAGCGGTGTCCCGTCGGGGTCTCCCCACTCAGCCCAGGCGAGTTGACGACCCTCGGGTAGCGTCAGCGCGGCCTCGGCGAGCTTGCGGATCCTCTCCGGCGTGCCTTCGTCGCTTGTCGCGGTCACTGGCCGTGGCGGGCGCGGGGTCAGCCGGCGTACTGCTCGGGCGCGGCGACGAAGCGCTGGAGGCAGGCGGTCGAGCAGAACGCCCGTTCCTCGCCGCCGACGTCGAGGGTTGCGGCAATCTCCGAGGGTCCGAGTTCCATGCCGCATACCACGTCGACCAGCTTCTCGCGCAGCGCTGCGCCCGCCCGCCTCGCCTCGAAGACCTCCACATCCTCGCTCACGCCCTTGAACCGGCGTCGGCCGACGGGAACGAATTCGACGCCTTCGAGGCCCTCGGCCTCCCTGCGAAGGTCTCCGGTCACGAGGAGCTGGTGGGGTCCGGCTTCGGCCTCGAGCCGCGACGCGAGATTGACGGTCGAACCAACGTAGTCGCCGGCGCGGTAGAGGACGGGTCCCCGATGCGCTCCCGACCGCACTGCCGGGAACTGGGGCTCGGCGGAGACGCGTTCCTCGATCTCGAGGGCGCACGCGACCGCGGTGCGGGGCTCGAAGAAGACGAGCATGAACGCGTCCCCGATCTGCTTGACGATCCGGCCGTGGCACGCGGTCACTGACGCGCGCACGACGTTCGAGAATCGATCGACGATGTCGGCGGCGATGGCGTCGCCCATCACGTCCGTAAGCGGAGTGAACTGCGACAGGTCAACGAAGACGACCGCGAGCGAAAGCGTTCCGGGCACCTCGGCGACTTCGGACTGGCCCGCCTCCTCGGCAACGTGGAGTGCGAAGTCGTCGCGCACCGCGCTTGCCCAGCCCTTGCTGTGGAAGTACAGGACGGCCGGCTCGACGAGGCCCAGGAGACGGTGACTGACGCCATGGGTGGCCTCGTTCAGCTCGGGACCAGACACACCCGCGGCGCGCAGGCGCTCGTGGACGTGGAAGTGGAAGAGACGGATCTCTGCCTCGGCAACCTTTCGGAGGGTATCGGAGTAGACCCGGACGATCTCGAGGAGCGCGGGCTCCGGAATGCCGGCGTCCAGGACCGTGCCGAGGGACGCGAGGGCGGCAACATCGCCGTCGCTGGCGGCGTCGCAGTGCTCACTGAAGCCGGCGGCGTCCCAGAGGCGCTGCGCTCGGGCGACGTCGACGCCCGCCTTCTCGGCCGCCTCTGCCACCGAGTAGGTGGGGAACTGGCCGGACGGATACATGAGGCCCAGGAATTCGTCGAACAAGCCGCCGCCGCGGTGGCGTTCGCGGTGGCGTTCGGCGGCAACGATCGTCTCGAGGGTGAAGCCGCGCCGCAGGAGCAACCTGATGAGGCGCACGCGTTCGGCATCTTCGGGGCCAAATCGGTCGGGGTCACCGATGAGGCCCGCATCACGCCATTCGCACAGAAGCTCGACGGGCTCGCCGGTGTGATCGGCCAGCTCGTCGAGGGTCGAGTCGGGCACCAGCACGATTTTACTACGATCCCTGTGTAGTAGACAATGGGGCGATGACTTCGGCTGGCGCCGGCCCGGGTCTGCTCGGGCCCCTGGAACGCGACGTCATGGGGGTGCTGTGGGCGGCGGGGGCGCCGCTCCCGGTCCGGGCGGTGCTGGAGCGACTCAACGGCGGCCGCCGGCCCCCGCTGGCGTACACGACTGTCATGACGGTGATGGCCCGCCTGGCCGAGAAGGGCGTGTTGAGCCGTCATCGGGTGGGACGTGGCTACGCGTACGAGGCCGCGCTTCCGGACGAGGCGGCGATTGCGGTCCGGGAGGTGGTGCGGGACTACGGCGAGACCGCGGTAGCGCACTTCGTGGACGAGGCCCGGGCCGATCCGAAGATCCGACGCCGGCTGGAACGCCTGCTGCGGGAGCGGCGGTGAGGCTCGACACCGCCAACCGGGCGTTCGCGGTCTTCCTCGGCGTGTGCGCGGTCACCCTGGCCCTGGTCGGCATGGCCGCCTGCGCGCTGCTCGGCATCGTCACCTACCGGGTGCGCCACGACGGGTTCGACGCACTCTCGGGGAGCAGCGCCGAGGTCGCCGCCGCGCTCGTCTTCCTCGCCCTGGTGGCGGCCGGGAGCTTGCTGGGCGTGGTGTCCTTGTGGCGCCAGTGGTCCGCGACGACCGGTCTTGTCCGGTACGTGCGAGCGCATCGGATGCCGCTGCCGGCCGCGCTGACCGGTGCCGCCGACCGGGCGGCCCTGACCGGCCGGGTGGACCTTGTCGACAGCGGCGAATGCTTCTCCTTCGCCTATGGCATCACGTCCCGTCGCGTCGCGGTGAGCAGTGGGCTCGTCGAGTCGATCTCGCCCACCGAGCTCGATGCCGTGCTCGAGCACGAGCGGTACCACGTCACCAACCACGACCCGATCAAGATCGTCCTCGCCCGCACGCTGGCGCCGACGCTGTTCTTCCTTCCCGCCCTTCGGGACCTGCGCACGAGGTACGCCGCGGCGCGGGAACTCGCCGCCGATCGGCGCGCGGTCGACCGATACGGTCCCCGGCCCCTGGCGTCGGCTCTCTACAAGATCCTCAGTGGCCCGCAGTGGGAGACACTCGGCCCGGCTGCTGCCATCGGCGGCTCCGACTTCCTGGAGGACCGGGTCGCCCAGCTCGAGACAGGCGAAGAACCCCCGGCCCGGCGACTATCGGTCTCAACCGGCATCCTCAGCCTGATAGGTGCGAGCGTGCTGGCGTGGTCGTTCGCCGCCTCGGTGATCGCGTTCGGCGGACCGGGCGAGCTCGCTCGCCGCCTCTGCGGGCAGGGCTGAGCCTTCATGGTGACATCCGCCACGTTGACACGACCGCAGTGTAGTACTACAAACACGTAGTATCGACTCCCTCGGGAGGTGCTCGTGAGCCCTTCGACGACCAAAGTCCACCATCCCATCTTCGCCCGGATGTACGCCCGCATCGTTGCCGAAGCCGAGCGCAAAGGAGCGGCCGAGCACCGTGACGAGTTGCTCGCGGGGCTGACAGGCCGAGTGATCGAAGTTGGTGCCGGCACGGGTCTCAACTTCCGGCACTACCCCACCACCGTCACCGAGGTGCTGGCCGCGGAACCGGAGTCACTGCTGCGGCGCATGGCGACCGAGGAAGCCGACCGCGCCGCCGCCGTCCCCATCAAGGTTGTGGACGGGGTTGCCGACGCCATCCCCGCCGAGGACGCGTCCTTCGACGCCGGGGTGGCGTCGCTCGTGCTGTGCTCGGTGCCCGATCAAGCCACCGCCCTCTCCGAGCTCCACCGGGTGATCCGTCCCGGCGGTGAGCTTCGTTTCTACGAGCACGTACGCGCCGACTCGCCGGGCTTCGCCCGTTTCCAGCGCGCCGCCGACGTGTGCTGGCCGCTCTTTGGCGGCGGCTGTCACGCGAGCCGCGACACGCTCGGCGCGATCGAACGGGCCGGTTTCGTCGTCAAGCAGCACCGCCGGTTCCGATTCGTGCCGTGCTTCGTCGCTCGCCCGGTCGCGCCACACGTGCTCGGCATTGCCCATCGTCCCTGAGGAGGCCTCGTGGAGACGCTGTTCCTGCTGCTGCCCGCATTCGGGTGCGCGGCGATGATGATCGCGTGCGCCGCGATGATGTGGGGCGGGCATCGCATGAGGAGTCGACGCAGCGACACCGACGATGCGTCGTCGACCGAGACGACGGGTTCGGAGGAGCCGGCCCGGGTCGGCGCCGCGCCGGACAGCTGATCCCACCCCCGACGTCTCGTCGGTGTCGCGGCCGCCTCAGCTGATCAGACGCGTGAAGTTCTCGCCCAGCACCTGGTCCGGGACCGGAGGGAACTCGTACCGATGTCCTCCCTCCACTCGGAGGCCCGACGGCGCGTCCGAGCCGTAGATCACTCGGTCCGGACCGACCGCTTGCAGAAGCCTCCCCACCAGGCGCTGCGGCAACAAGCCGATGCCACCCCAGAGGCCTGCGAGGTCGAATAGCACGCGTTCGAATCGCCACACGCGTTCGAAGTGGGGCATCCCGGCATGGGCGAGGATCAGTGTCAGATCCGGGCACGCATCGACGACGGCGGCCACGTCCTCGGGCGGACCGAAACCGAGGTGTACGAGAACCGGGAGGCGCCGAGCTTCGCAGCGCTCGAGGAGAGGCAGCGCGTCGGTGAGTCGGTAGCCGTGGAAGTACGCGTGAAGCTTCACGCCCTGGACGCCCGCAGCGACTCCCCGATCAAACTCGTCGTGGGCCGCGTCCCCCAGCGTCGGGTTCAGGAACACGAAGGGGATGAACCGCTCCGGGTGGGCGCGCGCAACCTCGAATACCGGCGCGTTCCTTGGGCGCTCGTAGGGCTTCAGACGTCGGGAGTTAACCGCGAGGCGATACATGGGTAACCGGAGCGGCCGAAAACTCATGCATGCGCGGTGGATCCTGGGACCGATGCTCGGGAACGTGACCGGAGCGTGAGCGGCGGCGAACACCACCGCGAGATTCACCCCGGCATCATCCATCGCGTCGACGAGGGCGTGTGCGTCCAGTTCCGGCTCTAGATGGCAGTGCGCGTCGATGAGCACGTGGCAAGACTAGACAGCTGCCCTTTGAGCACTCCGCGTGGCACGGAGGCGTGACCGGCCGGCGACGCCCATCCCCACTAGCCGCTTGTGCTACACAGTGTCGTAGAAACTGGACGCGGGAGGAACGGAATGGGGTCCTCGAACGTCCTGGTTTTCGCCGTCGCGGGCGTGATGCTCCTCGCCGGAGTCATGATCGTCGCCACCGGTCGGCGGCGGGCCGCCGCGGGCCAAGTGCGCGGCGAGACCCGGCGAGGAGAGACCGCCGCGTCGGGAGAGATCACCTCGACCGTGCTGGCGCCCGCGACCAGCGCGCCAGACCTCGACGAGGAGGCGCGC
>JBOGFI010000014.1:0-9580 GCA_050743365.1 Acidimicrobiia bacterium
TCGCCGACCACACGGAGCTCGGCGCGGGTTTCCAGATCGCGATGCGAGATCTCGAGATCCGGGGCGCGGGCAACCTCCTCGGCGGCGAACAGTCGGGCCACATCGCCGCGGTCGGCTTCGACCTCTACTGCCAGATGGTCACCGAGGCCGTGGGCGAGCTCACCGGCGAGCCGCCGCTGGCGCCGGTCGAGGTGACCATCGACGTCCCGGTCGACGCCCACCTGCCGCGCGACTACGTGAGCCGCGACGACGTGCGCATGGAGGCGTACCGGCGCCTCGCCGCCGTGGCCTTGCCCTCCGACGTCGACGACATCCGCACCGAATGGCTCGACCGCTACGGCTCCCCACCTAGGCCCGCAGAGGCGCTGCTCGACGTGGCCCGCCTCCGCGCCGAGTGCGTGCGGCTCGGGATCCGCAGCGTGTCGGTGCAGCGGGGTGCGGCCCGCATCAGCGGCCTGCATCTGCCCGAGTCGAAGAAGGTGCGGCTGCGGCGCCTCGTCCAAGGCGCCTTGGCCAAGGAGGACGACGAGGTCGTCGTGCCGGTCGCCGGGAACGGCGCGTCGGTCACGGCCGCGCTCGTCGATCTCCTCGAGGAGCTGGTTCCCGCCGAGGCGGAGGCGTCCATAGCGGGGTGACTAGGCTCACCGCCACCGTGAAGTTGCGCTTGCGCTCTCTCCTCGCGCTCCTCGGGGTCCTCGCGCTCGTCGTCGTCGCCGCCGGGTGCGACAGCGTGCGCCCATTCGCGGTCGAGGTCGACGGCGACGAGATCTCGCAGTCATCGGTCGACCGCGAGCTGCGGGCGCTGTCCGGCAACGCGGCGTTGGCGCAGGGAAGCGGAGTGAGCCGCAGCGAGGACACGCTCGACTCCCGGGTCACCGCCTTCTGGCTCACCTGGCTGGTCGAGCAGCAGGTGATCGACCGCGAGGTGCGCGAGCGGGGAATCGACGTCAGCGGCGCCGACCGGAAGAGCGGCGTCGCCGACCTCGAGGCCCAGCTCGGCGCCGACGTGTACGACGCCTTCCCGAAGTGGCTGCGCGACCGGCTCGCCGGCCGGTTCGCCCGCCGGCAGGCGCTGCTGCGCGACCTGGGCAGGGACCCCGCCGGGCCGACCGACGCGGAGGTCAGGGCCGCCTACGACGAGCAGCTTGCCCAGCTGAAGGCGCAGTGCGCCTCGGGCACGTTCGTGGCCCACATCCTGGTCGAGACCCGCGCCGACGCCGAAGCCCTGGCGGCGCAGCTCGTCGCCGGTGTCGGCTTCGCTCAGTTGGCGCGCGAGCGCTCGACCGACCCCGGCTCGGTCGACCTGGGCGGCGAGCTCGGTTGCCTCGACCCCGCGCAGTTCGTGCCCGAGTTCTCGGCGGCGGCCGCGGCGCTGCCGCTCGGCCAGGTGTCGCAGCCGGTGGAGACCGAGTTCGGCTTCCACCTCATCCGGGTGAGCGACACGATCGCGTTCGAATCGGTGGAGGAGCAGATCCGCACCGCCCTCGAGCAGGAGGCCGGCGCCGGATCGAGCCCCGAGCTCGCCGAGCTCGTCGTCGCCGCGCACGTCCGGGTCGACCCCCGTTACGGCACCTGGCGTGTGAGCGAGGGGCAAGGCGCGGTCGAGCCACCCCGCGGCGCCACGCCGACCACCGCGTCGACCCCCGCGCCGACTCCGACGCCGGCGCCCTAACAGTGGCAGGCAGGATCGTGGTCGTCGGGCTCGGCCCCGCCGGCACCGACCTGATGCTCCCGGCTGCTCGGCGTGAGCTCGAGCGGGCGCCGATCCGCTTCGCGCGGACGACCCGTCATCCCGCGGTCGACGATCTGGCGCGGGAGGGCATGCACTTCGAGTCCTTCGACGCCGAATACGACGGCGCCGCCGAGCCCGAGGAGGTCTACGCGGTGATCGTCCGCCGGCTCGTCGATGAGGCGAAGGATCATGGTTCCGTCGTCTACGCGGTGCCCGGCAACCCGGCGGTCGCCGAGCGCTCGGTGACGCTGCTGCGCGACGCGGCCGGCGCTGGAGAGATCGGGCTGCACATCGTGCCCGGCCTCTCTTTCGCCGAGCTCGCCTGGGCCCGTCTCGGGATCGACCCGATCGAGGGCGCGCAGGTCGCGGACGCGCGTAAGTTGGCCGTCGAGGCCGCGTCGCGTCCCGGTCCGCTTCTCATCGCGCAGTGCGACAGCGCGCTCGTGCTCTCGGACGTGAAGCTGGCGCTCCTCGACGTGCTCGACCCCGATACGCCGGTGACGGCGCTCGAGCGGCTGGGCCTGGCCGAGGAGCGGGTGCGCACCGTGGCCCTCGTCGACCTCGATCGCGAGGTGGTGCCCGACCACCTGACCGCGCTGTTCGTCGACGGCGGTGGTCGGTCCGCGGCCGGCGAGCTCGCGCGGTTGCTGGCGCTGGCGGAGCGCCTGCGGCGGCCGGGAGGCTGCCCGTGGGACGCCGAGCAGACCCACCACTCGCTGACCCGTTATCTCCTCGAGGAGGCCTACGAGGTGGTGGAGGCGGTCGAGGGCCTCCCGGCGACCGCGCCCGCCACCCCGCCCACCCCGCCCGGCCGGTCGGCCGCGCCGTACGCCGCCCTCGAGGACGAGCTGGGCGACCTGCTCTACCAGGTGATCTTCCACGCGGTGCTGGCCCAGGAGGCGGGCGCGTTCACGATGGCCGACGTGGCCCGCGGCATCCACGACAAGCTCGTGCGCCGTCATCCGCACGTGTTCGGTGAGGTCGCCGCCGACACCAGCTCCGACGTGATGCGCAACTGGGAGCAGATCAAGAAGGACGAGAAGGGCGCGTCGTCGATCGTCGACGGGATCACGCCGGGGCTGCCGTCGCTGCTGTACGCGCACAAGCTGTTTCGCAAGGCGGCGTCGGTGGGCCTCGACCCGGCACGCGCCGGCGTCGACGCCCTCGGACGTCTGGACGCGGCGGCGGCCGCGCTGCAGACGACCGACGAGATCGAGGAGGTCGAGGCCGCCCTCGGTGAGCTGCTGGCGGCGGCCGTCGTGCTGGCGCGGGGCGCCGGGATCGACGCCGAGTCGGTGCTGCGGGGATGGGCGGCGCGCTTTCGCGACCGCTTCCGAGCCATGGAAGCGCTCGCGGCGACGCGAGGCCTCGACCTCGCCTCCCTCGACGCCGCCGCCGTGGAGTCACTGTGGACCGAGGCGGCCACGCCTCGAGCAGGGCGACAGCAGTAGCGCCTGCCGGCCGGTCCTGCCGCCGAGCGAGCGACCAGATCAGAGCGTGACCGGGAGGGCGTCGAGACCGCGCAGCACGATGCGGCCGTTCCACGCCGGCTCGTCGGTGGCGAGCTCGAGCCCGGGGAAGCGGCGCACGAGCGTGCCCAGCGCGACCTGCGCCTCGGTGCGGGCGAGCGACGAACCCAGGCAGTGGTGCACACCGCTACCGAACGACACGTGCTGGCCCGCGCGCTCGCGGCCGAGGTCGAGCTCGTCGGCGCCGCCGCCCCAGTGGGCAGGGTCGCGGTTCGCCGACGCCAGGCACGTGAACAGGAAGCTGCCGGCCTCGACGCTGGTGCCGCCGATGTCGATGTCGGCAACCGCGATGCGTCGGGAGAATTGCACCGGGCTGTCGTAGCGAAGCAGCTCCTCCACGGCGTTGGTGTCGAGCGCCGGGTCGTGGTGCCAGCGATCGAGCTGGTCACGGTGGCGCAGCAGGGCGAGCGTGCCGTTGCCGATGAGGTTGACGGTGGTCTCGTGCCCGGCGACGTAGAGCAGGATCACTTGGTCGAGTAGCTCCTGCTCCTCGAGCACGTCGCCCTGGTCCTCAGCTGCGATCAGCCCCGAGAGGAGGTCGTCGGCAGGCTCGCGCCGCTTCCACGCCACCACGTCACGCACGTGGGCGGTCATGCCGTCGGACGCGTCCAGCGCGGCCTGGATCTCGTCGGGGGTGAGGAACGGGTCGAGCGTCTTCGTGAGCATGTGCGACCAGCCCCGCACCTCGTCACGGTTGCCGTCGGGCATGCCCAGCATCTCCGAGATCACCGTGAACGGCAGCGGGAACGCCAGGTCGGCAACCACGTCCGCCTCGCCCCGCCTCGCCGCCTCGTCGAGCGCCGCGTCCACGAGCTGCTGAACCCGCGGTCGCAGGGCCTGGACCATCCGGGGCGTGAACGCCTTCGAGACCAGGCGGCGCAGCCGCTCGTGGTCGGGGGGGTCGAGGTTGAGCATCGCCCGCCGCCCCCGGCTGCGGTCCCCCGCCATCTCCCGCATCTCGGCCATGCCCGGGAGGGGCGTGGCGTTGGCCTCCTCGACACTGAGGGTTGGATCTCGCAGGATCCGCACGACATCGTCGTAGCGGGTGAGCATCCACGACCCGATCGGTGACAGGTGCACCGGGTCGCGCTCGCGCAACCGGCGGTACTGCCGGTAGGGGTCGGCGAAGAATCCGGGCTCGAACGGGTTGAAGAAGACGGGCTCCTGCTCGTCGGCCGGGCCCGTGCTCGGGGCCAGCTCGCTCGTGCTCATGGCGCCTGCCTCGTCGTCGGGCGGGGTCGTCGGGCGGGGTCGTCGGGCGGGCCGGAGCCCCACGGTACCCGCACCGTGCGGTCGGTGGCGATGGTCGTTCGTCACCGGTTGGCCGCCCGGTGTGCTTCCAACGAGCGCCTCAATGGGCTAGTTTCGTCACTCTAACCACACAGGCAACTGCGCCTGCGGCCCGGGGGAACGGCGGAGGGGCCTGGTCGCCTGCCGGGAGCGCTAGTTGAGCAGCATCGCCGAGGTCGTGGGCCGCGAGATCCTCGACTCGCGCGGCCATCCCACCGTCGAGGTCGAGGTCGAGCTGATCTCGGGCGCCCGGGGCCGGGCGGCGGTACCCAGCGGCGCCAGCACCGGGGCTCACGAGGCCCTCGAGCTGCGCGACGGCGGCGAACGCTACGCCGGTCGGGGCGTGCGGCGGGCCGTCGAGCACGTGAACACCGAGATCGCCGAGGCGGTCATCGGGCTCGAGGCCCTCGACCAGCGCACCCTCGACGAGGAGCTGGTCGCGCTCGACGGTACCGACGGCAAGTCCCGCCTCGGGGCCAACGCCATCCTCGGCGTCTCGCTGGCGGCAGCCAAGGCCGCGGCCAACGAGAGCGAGCTTCCCCTGTACCGCTACATCGGCGGTGCCAACGCCCACGTGCTCCCGCTGCCACTCATGAACGTGCTCAACGGGGGGGCGCACGCCGACAGCAACGTCGACGTGCAGGAGTTCATGCTCGCCCCCGTCGGGGCGGCGAGCTTCTCGGAGGCGCTCCGGTGGGGCGCCGAGACGTACCACGCCCTGCGGGCGCTGCTCCACGACCGGGACCTGGCCACCGCGCTGGGCGACGAGGGCGGGTTCGCGCCCGACCTGGACTCGAACGAGGAGGCGGTGCAGCTGCTCGTGGCGGCAATCGAGGCCGCCGGCTACCGGCCCGGTGAGGAGATCGCGCTCGCCCTCGACGTCGCCGCGAGCGAGCTCTTCGACGACGGGCGCTACGTGCTGGCGGGCGAGGGTGCGTCGTTCACGCCCGCCGAGTGGTCGGAATGGCTCACCGGCCTGTGCGACCGGCACCCGCTCGTGTCGGTCGAGGACGGCATGGCCGAAGACGACTGGGACGGCTGGGCCGCGCTGACGCGCGCCCTCGGCGACCGCGTGCAGCTCGTCGGCGACGACCTGTTCGTGACCAACGTCGAGCGTCTCCGAGAGGGCATCGACCGGGGCGTGGCGAACTCGATCCTGGTGAAGGTGAACCAGATCGGCACCCTGAGCGAGACGCTCGACACCGTGCAGGTCGCGGCCCGTCGCGGCTACACGGCGGTGATGTCGCATCGCAGTGGCGAGACCGAGGACGTCACCATCGCCGACCTCGCCGTGGCCACGAACTGCGGCCAGATCAAGACCGGCGCACCGGCGCGCAGCGATCGCGTCGCCAAGTACAACCAATTGCTCCGGATCGAGGAGCAGCTGGGGGCGACCGCGGCCTACCCGGGCGGGCGGGCACTGGCGGGGGGGGATCGAGGTGCCTGAGCGCCGTCACCCGCGATCGACGCCGCACCCCGCCCCGGCGCGGCGCCCGGCGCCGGCGGCGCGTCGGCGGACCCGTCCCGTCAGCCCCGAGGTGCGGCACCGCCGGGCGATCGCACGGCTGATCCTCGTGATGCTGCTGTTCGTCGCGTTCCTGTTCGTCGCCGTGTTCCCCACCCGCACCCTCCTCGCCCAGCGCCGCGAGACCGACGCCATTCGGTCGAAGCTCGAGCTCCTGACGGAGCAGAACGAGGAGCTCCAGCGGGAGGCCGAGCGCCTCCAGAGCGACGCCGAGGTCGAGCGGATCGCGCGCGAGCGCTACAACCTCGTTCGCCCGGGCGAGACTCCCTACGCGGTGGTGCCCGTCCCCGAGACCGCGGCCACCACGACGACGCAACCCGCGCCGTAGCGCCGCGCTCCCGCCCATCCTCGACGGTCTCGACGAACGGGGCCTGACACCGCGTCGGAGCTCCTCTCACTCGGGTGACGACTCACCCCGGATACGCGCCGCGTTGTCCACGTTGATCTTGGTGCCATGGCGCATGAAGTCGGTCAGCAATCGGATCTCGTCGTCGCTCAGCGGCTCGAACCACTCCCGCCCGTGCTCAGCCATCGGCCCGTACAGCTCCTCGATGCGCCGCCGGGCCCGCGGGGTGAGCTCGACCAGGACCCGGCGACGATCCACGGTGTCGCGGGTCCGGGTGACGTAGCCGGCCTTCTCCAAGCGGTCGAGGAGGGTGGTGATCGCGCCCGTCGTCAGACCGAGCTCCTCCGCGAGCGCGCCCGCGGTCATCGGCTCGTGCTCCTGGAGGACGTCGAGGCATTTGCCGTCACTGCGGTTGACGCCCATGGCATCGCACGCCGCTTCGTCCACGTCGTCGGTCGCCCGCTGGAATGCCCGCACCGCGCTGACGAGTTCTCCGATGAGTACTGGCGACTGGGATCGTCGAATTCCCGACGGAGGGTTGTCGCCCGGATTGGTCATCCTGGCCGTCCGAGTGTGACCGGGTTCACTTGACACTCTGATCTCTCATTTCGTAAGTTACTCAGCACCCGAGATAATACCTCCCTCGGTCAAGGAGTCAACGCATGTTGAAGCGGATCGCCCGCACCTCGTACCGCCGCCGCCGCTGGGTGGTGGCGGGCTGGATCGTCTTCCTCGTCGCCATCTCGGCCGTCGGCTCGGCGGCCGGGGGCGTGTTCAAGAACGACTTCGCCCTGCCGGGCTCCGAGAGCTCCGACGCCTTCGACCTCCTCGAGGAGCGGGGGTTCGGCGATCGGGCCGGCTTCACCGGCCAGATCGCCCTCGAGGCCGACCAGGGCATCCGCGACCCCGCCGTCCAGGAAGCGATTGAGGCGGCGTTCGCCGAGGTCGAGGAGACGGTGCCCGACGTCGAGGTCGTGAGCCCGTACAGCGGGGAAGGCGCGAACCAGATCGCCGCGGGCGGGCAGATCGCCTACGCCGAGGTGAACCTGGCCGACCGGCCCGACGCCGACTTCTTCGACGCCGCCGACGAGATCGAGGCGATCACCGACGACGTCGACGTCGAAGGCCTCCAGGTCGAGCTCGGTGGCGATCTCTTCGCCTCCCAGGAGATGCCGGCCAGCGAACTGATCGGTGTCCTGCTCGCGATCGTGGTCCTGCTGGTTGCGTTCGGGTCGGTGCTCGCCGCCGGCCTGCCGATCATGACCGCGCTGTTCGGCATCGGCACCGGCACCGCGCTGGTGCAGCTGGCGGCCAACGGGCTCACGATGCCCGACTTCACCACCCAGGCGGTGGCGATGATCGGCATCGGTGTCGGCATCGACTACGCGCTCCTGATCGTCACCCGGTACCGCCAGGCGATGGTGGACGGCCGCGACCCGGAGCGCGCCGTGCTGCTCGCGCTCGACACTGCCGGGCGTGCGGTGCTGTTCGCCGGCACGACCGTCGTGATCGCGGTGCTCGGCATGCTGCTGATCGACGTGCCGGCCGTGCGCGGCCTCGCCGTCGGCATCGCCCTCGGTGTGCTCATGACGATGCTCGCCGCCATCACCCTGCTTCCGGCCGTGCTCGGCTTCGTCGGCAAGAACATCGACAAGCTCGGGCTCCCGCACCGCAAGCGCGCCGAAGGCCAGATCGAGGGTTCGTTCTGGCACCGCTGGAGTCACACGCTCCAGCGCCGCCCGTGGACGGCCGCGATCACCGGCGTCGTCATCCTCGTCGTGCTCGCGATCCCGGTGTTCTCGATGCGGCTGGCGTTCGCCGACGCCGGGAACCGGCCGACGTCGGACACCACCCGCCAGGCCTACGACATGCTCTCAGACGGGTTCGGCGCCGGGTTCAACGGACCGCTGCTCATAGCGGCGGACATGCCCGACGGCCAGTCCGACCTGGCGACCCTGGGCGAGCTCACGGGTGCGCTCAACCAGACCCCGGGCGTGGAGTTCGCGACCGAGCCCATCCCGAACGAGGCGGGCGACGCCGCGATCATCCAGGTGTTCCCCACCACGTCCCCGCAGTCGGAGGAGACGGCCCAGCTCGTGGACACGCTGCGCGACGACGTCGTGTCCGGCGTGACCGACGGGACGGAGCTCGACGTGAAGGTCGGCGGTCTGACCGCGGGTGCGGTCGACTACTCCAACTACACGGAGAAGCGCCTGCCGGTGTTCATCGGCGCCGTGCTCATCCTGTCGTTCCTGCTGCTGATGGTCGTGTTCCGCAGCCTGCTCGTGCCGCTGAAGGCCGTCATCGTGAACCTGCTGTCGATCGGTGCTGCCTACGGCGCAATGGTCGCGGTGTTCCAGTACGGCTGGCTGAAGGACGTCATCGGCTTGTCCAAGTCGGGGCCGATCGAAGCGTGGGTGCCGATGATGCTGTTCGCGATCGTGTTCGGCCTGTCGATGGACTACGAGGTCTTCCTCCTCTCTCGTATCCGGGAGGAGTACGACCGGACCGGGAACAACAACACCGCCGTCGCTGACGGGCTCGCCGCCACCGCCCGGGTGATCACCGCCGCCGCGCTGATCATGGTGTTCGTGTTCGGTGCGTTCATCCTCGGCGCCGACCGGTCGATCAAGCTCTTCGGCTTCGGCCTCGCGTTCGCGGTCGCGCTCGACGCCACGTTGGTGCGGCTCGTCCTTGTGCCGGCGACCATGGAGCTGCTGGGCGACCGCAACTGGTGGCTGCCGAAGTGGCTCGACCGGATCCTGCCGGTGGTCCACGTCGACGTGGTCGAGGACGAACTCGACGCGGAGCTCGACGAGCTCTCACGGCAGGAGACCCCCGCCCTGCGGTGACGACGGGCGGCGGTGGCGGCGCGACCGGTTCCTAGACTCGGAGTGTGCCCGCCACCGCCGCCGACGTCGCCGCGCTGACCGAGCTCCTGGGTCGCGAGCCCGAGGCCGAGTTCGAGGTGGTGGCGCGCGACGCCCGGGGCCGTCCCGTCGTGATCCGCAACGCGCCTCTGCTGCTCGACGGCACGCCCATGCCCACCCGCTACTGGCTCGTCGACCCCGACCTCACGCCGGCGGTGTCACGCCTCGAGGCCGCGGGCGGCGTGCGCCGGGCCGCGGCCGCGGTAGACGCCGACGCCCTGGCCACCG
>JBOGFI010000015.1:0-1539 GCA_050743365.1 Acidimicrobiia bacterium
AGCTCACGGCCGCGTCCCCGCCCTAGCAACCGCACCGCGGCGGCACCGGCGATCGCGGTGGCGACGCCTAGCGCCTCGGGGCCGAGCTCGAAGAGCGGCCGGGCGGCAAGCGCGGTGGCAATGGCAAGGCCGGCGAGCACGTCGGTTCCACTCGGCAGTCGGGGCCGCCAACCGCTCGCCGCCACGAGCGCGAGTGATACGGCCGCGACCTCGACCACCTTCGACATGACTCCAACGGCGTCCACGCGCTCTCCGCCGAACCCGAGGGGCAAGTCCCACACACGCGACGCGGCATAGACGACAAGGAGACCGGCAACCACGAGGGCGGCGCCGCTCGCGAGGGCGCGCGTCGCGGTCGATCGAAGGATAAGGCCGGCCAACCCG
Source organism: Acidimicrobiia bacterium (assembly GCA_050743365.1). Lineage (GTDB taxonomy): Bacteria > Actinomycetota > Acidimicrobiia > IMCC26256 > JACDBD01 > JBOGFI01. Next base: position 385 of record JBOGFI010000015.1, read on the forward strand.
AGCTCGACGAGGCCGGCGAGCCCGAAGAGGACGCCGGCGGCCACACTCTCGCCCGCGTGTGACGGCACGAGGTACAGATGCAGCAGCCCGGCGAGCCCGAAGCCGGCTGCCGCCCCCGTGCTCGCAAGGTCGCGAGGCCCCGTCCGGCTGGGAAGCGCGGCGAGCGCGACCCAGACGAGCACGATCCCGATCCCCAGCGTCGGGCCGAGTCGGACGAGCACCGCGAGCCCGTCCCCGTGGGCGAGCTCCTCGACGTGGGCAAGCAGGGTTCCTGCCATCACCGTTCCCAGTCCTGTCGCACGGACGTCACCGCTGGTCCCGGAGGACAGCCTCGGCCGCCTTCTTCCCCGGAGTCCCGACGATGCCACCGGTCGGCGCGGTCCCGGCGCCGGACACGTAGAGGCCTTCCACCGGTGTCCGATGCCGGCCGAGCGCTCGGGTCGGGCGGAGGAAGCCGAGCTGGTCGAGGCTGATGTCCAGGTGCATGGGGTGCCCGCCGGGCCACTGCTCGGTGCGCTCCATCTCGTCGGGCGTCCAGGTGGCGATCCCTTGAATCGACTCCCGAAAGCCCGGCGCCCGAGCTTCCACCGCTGCCAGCGCAGCCTCGACGAAGCGCTCGCGGCTGTCGGGCCACCCGCCGCGCATCCTCGCGGGAGCGGCCGGGCACGCCAGATAGACGGTGTGGTGCCCCCGCGGGGCGAGGCTGTCGTCGATCGCCGACGTGGTGAACGCGTAGAGCGGGAGCGGGTCGGGGAGCAGGCCGGCCTCGGCCGCGGCCCACCCGTCTGCGAGGTCGTCGAGGCGGTCGACGTAGCTCTGGAGCCCGTTCCAGTCGCCGGCACGGCTGTTCGCGTAGGGCGGCAAGCGGTCGGTGGCCACGTGCACGAGCGCCTGCACGACGTTCCCGCGGCGCGCGGCTGCGAGATCCGTTCGCTGCCGCCCCACGAGCGGCGGATGAAGCAGCTCGAGCAGCGCCACCTTCGGGTCGATCGCGGTCACGACGCGGTCGGCGGGGATGCGCTCCCCCGCTTCGGTCACGACGGCGTGCACCCGTCCGCCCCGCGCTTCGATCCGGGTGACCGGACTGTCGCAGCGTACGTTCCCGCCCAGGGATTGCAGCCGAGTGAGCAGGGAGTCGGTCAGCGCCTGGGCTCC
>JBOGFI010000016.1:0-20159 GCA_050743365.1 Acidimicrobiia bacterium
TCGTGGCCTTCCTCGCGAAGCACCTGAAATGACGCGACGCGCGGCGTTCCTGGCCGCGGCGTGGGTCGCGGCCCTCGCGACAGCGGCGGCCAGGGCGGCGGACGGAAAGCCGCCGGAGGACCCGCAGGCCCGCCCGGTCATCACCGGCCGGCGCGGGGTCGTGACTTCCCTGCATCCGCTGTCGTCGATGGCGGGCATGCAGATGCTGATGAAGGGCGGCAACGCGTTCGACGCGGCGGTGGCGGCCGCGGCCGCGGTGGCCGTCTTCGCGGTGCCGGTCGAGTCGCCCACGAGGCCCGCGCCCGAGTCTCGAACGGTCACCGACCGCTCGGCGGTGCGGGGGGCGGTCTCGGGTGACCGCGACCGCGCCGGCGACCCCGGCCGGGGCATGCTCGAGGAGGTCGCTGATGCGGTCCTGGGCCCGTTCGGGTGGTAGCGGCCGGGGCGGCGGTGGCGCGGGGTGACGGGCTAGGGCCGCGAGGCCGCCAGCCGGCGGGCGCGGAGGATCCGGCGGCGCTCACGCTCCGAAGCGCCTCCCCACACCCCGTGGTCGATGCGGTACGCGAGGGCGTACTCGAGGCACTCCCCCCTCACGGGGCAGTCGGTGCAGATCCTGCGGGCGGCGTCGACCCCGACACCGTCCGAGGGGAAGAACACCTCGGGGGCGTACTCACGGCACCGTGCGGACAGCATCCACCGGTGCACCTGATGGTCGATGGGAGGCGGGAGGGGGAGGTCCAGGTCCATGCGCTTCAGCTTCTTCTCAGGGTCCAACGCACACAATGGTTCCCGCGGTTCCCGGGCATTACACAAGCGCCAGGAACGTCTTCGGAGCCGGTGACGTTCGACTTGAGGATCGAAGGATCGCGGGCCACCCCGGTAGTACGACCAAACCCACCATGGAGGATTCCATGAATGACGACGTCCAAAACCCCGGGGACGTTGACGAGGCTCCGACCGAGCAGGCCGTCCCCACCGGTCCCGACGGCCCGGCCGAGGTCGGGCCCCCGCCCGGCCCGGCCGAACCCCCCCGGCCAGGCCGGGCCCGGCAGTTCCTGACCGGGGCGGTCGTGGGCGGCCTGTGCGGCGCGCTCGTCGCCGGGGGCGCCTTCCTCGTCGCCGACGACGACGGCGATGCCGGCGGGTCGGCCGTGCCGTCGCGTGAGTCGCCGGTCCTACGCGAGTCGTCGACGATCGGCGAGAACGGGGACATTGCCGGCATCATCGCCCGGGTGCAGCCGGCCGTCGTGACGGTGACCACCGGCACCGCGGGCCTCGGCGGCGCGGAGGGCGCGGGCACCGGGTTCGTGATCGCGGCGGACGGTGTGATCGTCACCAACAACCACGTGGTCGCCGACGCCGACGAGATCGAGGTCGCGTTCCCCGACGGACAGACCTTCGACGCCAGTGTCACCGGGACCGACGCCGGCGCCGACCTGGCGGTCCTCGACATCGGCGCTTCGGGCCTTCCCGTCGCCGAGCTGTGCGACTCCGACAACGTGCAGGTGGGCGACGAGGTCGTGGCCATCGGCAACGCCCTCGGGCTCGAGGGTGGGCTCACGGTGACCCGCGGGATCATCTCGGGGCCACCCCGAGAGATCGGCACCGAGATCGGCACCCAGCTCCGCAGCGTCCTCCAGACCGACGCCGCCATCAACCGCGGCAACTCGGGCGGCCCGCTCGTCGACGCCGCCGGCTGCGTGATCGGCATCAACACCGCCATCGCCGACCCCGCATTTGCGCAGAACGTGGGCTTCGCCATCCCGACGTCCCTCGCCCGGCCGATCATCGAGGACCTGCGCGCCGGCCGGCAGCCTGCGTTCCTTGGCGTCGCCACCGAGACCGTCACGCCCGCGCTCGTCGACGAGCTCGGCCTCGAGACCGACTCGGGCGCGGTGGTCACGGAGGTGACGCGGGGCTCGCCCGCCGACGACGCCGGCATCCGCGTCGACGACGTGATCGTCGAGCTCGCGGGCGACGCGATCGACGAGGCCGGCGACGTGCCCGCCTCCATCCGACAGCACCGGCCCGGCGACGAGATCGAGGTGGTGCTCCAGCGTGGCGGGGAACGCGTGAGCGTGAACGCGAGGCTCGTCGAGCGCCCGGACTCCCAGTAGCCCGCGACCGCACAATTCACGGCGCATGCCGGTGGATGGCACCTCTGCCGGTAGGCTCGCGGCGATGGCTCGTGAACCGGAAGAGATCGCAGAGGAGCAGCTCCCACCGCAAGGGCACGTGAAGGTGGTGTACCTCGGGCCGGTGGCGCCCCACTGGGAGGTGCACGGCGTGTTCGGCGACGGCCGCCTCGTCGACGAGTTCCGTCAGCGGGCCCTGGCCCGTCTCCAGCTCCTGCCGCCCCACGACCCCCAGTTCCGGCGCAACCGCGAACGGGTCGGGCGTGACGCCGAGCGCGAGCGGCTGATCCTCGAGTGGGACCTGGGTTACGAGGAGCCGGAGACCACCTAGCCTGGTCGCGCTCGCTCGGCGGCAGGGTACCTGCCTCCCTCATTGGTCGGCTCACTCTTCGACCGGGATACCCGGTCGCAGCCCTGCGGGCCGTTCGCCTCCGCGCCCTGCGGGCCGCTCGCCGCTCCCGCGCAATCCTGGCGGCAAGCGACGGGCTGGCAGGCCTTCCTAACTACGCGACACGGTAGCGGTGGTGGGCGCCGCGCTCCCCGGAGCCGCGGCCGAAGTAGTGCCACTGTGGGAAGTTGAAGTCGGCGGTGAGCGAGCGCGGGAGGAGCAGCGCGGCCTGGAGGAACGCCTCCAGGTCGGGAACGGCGTAGATGTTCACGTCGTATCCCCAGCGGTCGAGGCGGTCGAAGAGCAGACGCCGGTGCTCGCTCTCCCAGCTGACCGAGAACCGGTTGACCCCCCATTCCCGCAGCATCTCCAACAGGTCCCGGGCGCGGGCGGGCGCGCTGACCACGACCGGCGCGAGGAAGTCGACCGGGCACTGGACGATGGCGTCGGGACAACCGGTGGCGAGCCGGAGGAAGCCCTCCTCGTGGAGTGAGTCGATGCGGCCGTTGAACCAGAGCCGGGTGCCGTCGACCCCCTGGTCGCCGGCGATCCCGAGCACCCGCTCCAGCAGGTCGCCCCCCTGCTTGAGATCGAGCTTGATGCCCCGGTCGCGCTCGCCGAAGGCGCCCAGCGCCTGCTCGAGCCCCATGACGGGCTCGGTGCTCGACCACGGGCTCTCCTCGAAGGAGTCGTGACGCAGCACGACGCGGCCGAGCGGGTCGAGGCGCACGTCGCACTCGCCCCAGCCCACCGGAGAGGCGAGGAAGTGGCGCAGGTTCCACTCGTCGTTGACTCCGTGCCACACGAGCTGGACGTGCTGGGGGAGATCTCGCTCGGCGACGAGCGCGGTGATGTCGTACGACCGCCCCCGCGTGGTCCGCGGCGTGCGGACCCGCTTCGACTCGTAGAGCGTCTCCGCGTGTAGGAAGAGGATCTCGCCGGTCTCGTCGGCGTCGGCCATGGCGCGGATGTTGCCGGGCTCGTTGTCGACGGCGGCGAAGACCCGGTAGCCCGCTGCCTGGAAGGCCTGCACGCCCGCCACCTTGGCCGAGGCCACGCCCTTCTCCCACCCGTGCGGGTTCATGTGCAGCAACTCGTCGCGGAACTCGACCCGGTACTCCTCCCCGAGTGCGTTGAGGGACCGCAGTGTCTCGCTGCGCAGCTGCTCCGGGCGGCCGGTGTTGAGCCCCACGTGCGTCGCGGGCTGGAGCTGGAACCAGCGGATCACGTCGAGGACCCCCTGGTAGGGACGGTGCGCCGCCAGCACGGCCTCGGGGAGCCAGCGCTGCTCGTTGTAGAAGCGGTGCACCTGCGCGCTCACCTCCTCGGGAAGGCCCCGGCCGGCGAGCCAGCGGTCGACCTGGTTCTCGTGGACGTCGACGTCGGCGACCTCGAGGCCGTGGAACCAGTTGGACCCCTGCTTCCGGTCGAACGCCAGCAGCACGTGGCGGACCATGTGGCGCAGGTCGAGGATCGTCCCGTCGATGTCGAAGACGATCAGGAGCCGGTCCTCCGGGTACTGGCGGCGGAACCGGCCGTAATGCGCGGCGAGCTGCCGCATCCAGTCGTTCACCTATCGAACGGTACCGATCGCATGTGAACAGAAGGTGACCCGAGGCTGACGCGCAGGCGAAGCCCGCGCTTACCAACTAGGCGCGTAACCCCTCGCGCACGTCGCCGCCGAGCAGTCGCGACAGATCGGCGGGTGCGGGACCCACGTCGAGGCTCCGGGAGCACTCGATGCGGGGATGGTCGTCGGTCAGGAGGGGGCCGTCGCCCACGAAGGCGCGGATCCCCGCCGGTCCGTTGGTGTACCGGGCCAGGAGCGCATCGACGTCGGTGGAGCCGACGTCAGCGAGCAGGGTGGCGATGTCGGGCTCCGCGAGCTTGTCCTCGAGGTCGGCGCGGTCGAGCCGGAGCGGTTCCTTGGTCCCGACCAGCAGGCTCCTGTCCGCCCACAGGGTGGCGTGCGGGTACACGCGCAGGAAGCTCCGCAGGATCATCTGGTACTCGGCCGTCGAGCAACGACTTCATGACCACCGGGAGGCTGGCGCCGAGCAGGGTGGCGGGCACGAGCAGCACGACGAACGACAACACGAAGCGCACCCCGGTGCGCACCGCGGTCGAGTCGGGGAGCACGCCGGCGAGGCCGACGTACACGTTCTCGACCAGTTCGAACGCCGCCGGCAAAGCGAGCGCCAGCACACGAGAGCTCTCGTAACCACAGCTGCTGTGATACACGAGTCCACAGGCGCCGCTGGCGAAGAACAACCCGAGCAGCGTCGGGAGCAGCGCGCGCGTTCCGTCGGCGGTTCGCGTGGTGACCGGAGACATGCCGCCGAGAGGTTACGGCGCCACCGGCTGAGCGGACGGGCGCGCTACCAGCGCTTCTCTTAGCGGTTGCGCAGCAGGACCGCGGTCGGGTTGGCGAGCAGCGTCAGGGAGAGCAGCACCAGGATCGCCGCCGCCAGCTCGGTGTTGAACGTCTTGTCGGAGTCGGTCGTCCATTGGAACACGGCGTTCGGCAGCACGACAGGCGCCTTCTCGCTCCACGGGAATCGGCGTTCCCAAAGTTCCGGCCTTACCACTTCCGCTCGTAGTGATTCCGTAGCCAGACGGCGAACGAGTTCATCAGCAGCAGCAAGGCCAGCATCACGATGACGCCCGCCGCTGCCAGGACCCTCAACTCCTCCTGCGGGCGCGCCGCGTAGTTGAAGATCAGCACCGGTAGCGTGGAGTAGCCGCCCTCGAAGAACTGCGGATCGAAGGTGACGAAGGTCACCGCGCCCACCAGGAGGAGCGGCGCGGCCTCGCCGATCGCACGCGAGATCGCAAGGATCACTCCGGTGAGGATGCCCGGGAGTGCGGCCGGGAGTACCTGCCGGCTGACCGTCTGCACTTGGGTCGCGCCCAGGGCCAAGGAGCCGTCGCGTATCGAGGAGGGCACGGCGCGGATCGCCTCGCGCGCGGCCAGGATCACGGTCGGGAGCACGAGGATGGCCAGTGTCAGCGAGGCCGCCGCGGCGACGAAGCCGATGCTGAGCGGTCCCCGGACGATGAATGCCAGGCCGAGGATGCCGAAGACGATCGAGGGGACGCCCGCGAGGTTCTGGATGTTGAGCTCGATGAGGCGGTTCCACCAGCGGTCGTTGTCGGCGAACTCCTCCAGGTACACCGCGGCGCCGACGCCAAGCGGGACGATCAGCACGATCACGCCGCCGATCACATAGAGCGTCCCCAGGATCGCAGTCCGGAAGCCAGCTTGTTCCGGGTTGATCGTCGATGGCGGATTCGTGAAGAGGTCGGCGTTGAGTCGCGGCGCGCCTTCGATGAAGGCCCACACGAGTATGGAGGCGAGGCCGACCAGGGCCGTGCCGAGCCCTAGCAGCAGCACCGTGAGGAAGAGCACATTCGCGGCGCGGTCACCGCGGGACCTGTGACCGAGGACGCTCTCGGTCGCGGCCCTCGCGCCGGCGACGGCGAAATCGGTGCGCGACCCCCGCAGGGGTCCCTCAAGCCGCGCCATCTACTCGTAGACCTCGCGGAACCGGCGGACCAGGCGGATCGCGAGCATGTTCATGCCGAGGGTCGACACGAAGAGCAGGGATCCGACGGCGAAGATCGTGTCGTAGCTGATGGTGCCGGTGGCGATGTCGCCCGTCGCAGTCCGGCCGATGTAAGCGGTCATGGTCTGCACCGACCTTGTGGGATCGAACTCCAGCTCCGGATTGCCGGCACCCGCCGCGATCAGCACGACCATCGTCTCGCCGATCGCACGCGAGACGCCGAGGACGATCGAAGCCACGATGCCCGAGATCGCGGCTGGGATTACGACCCGCACCGAGACCTTCAGCTTGCTGGCGCCGAGGGCGTACGCGCCCTCGCGCAGACCAGCAGGCACCGAGCGCATGGCGTCGTCGGAGATGGAAGCGATAAGCGGTACGATCATCAGCCCGACCGCGACGCCGGCCACACCGATGGAGAACGGACCGCTCCAATCCAGGAAGGGCGTCACGTCCTCGGCCAGGGGCCGGAGAAACCCGAACGCGAACAGCCCGATCGCGACGGTAGGGATCCCCGCTAGCACCTCAAGCGCGGGCTTGACGAAGCTGCGCACCCGTCTCGGTGCGTACTCGGCGAGGTAGATCGCCGAGAGCAAGCCGACGGGGACGGCCACCGCGAGGGAGAACACCACGACGAGGAGCGTGCCCACCACGATCGGCAGCACGCCGAAGCTCGAGTTGGCGAACTGTGGAGCCCAGAGCGTCCCGAACAGGAAATCCGTAATCGAGACCTCCCGGAAGAAGCTGACCGTCGGCGAGAGCAGCGAGATCACGATCGCGGTCGTAATCGCGACTGAAAGCACCGCGCACAGGAAGAGGAAGGCCCTGATCGCCTTCTCGCCGTAGCGCGGGCTCGCGGCCTCCAACGACCGGCGGGGGAAGTCCGCGTCGCTGGAGGTCGCGATGTCCGGTAGTGCCATGGTGCTGTACTCCGCGTTCTCGCACTTCTGTCGTGGTGCTTACTCGCCGACGAGCTCCTCGACCTTCGCGCGCGACGCCTCGATCTGCTCCTCGGTCATCGGGACGTACGAAGCCGCCTCGGCGATCTCCTCGGCGTTGTCGATGTAGAACGTGATGAAGTCCAGCACGATCTGCTTCTGGAGCGCGTCACCGCTCGGGTAGATGAACAGCGGTCGGCCGAGCGGTGCGTAGCGGCCGTTTTGCACGTTCTCGAGGGTCGCGTCGATGCACCCGTTCCCGTCATCGATCTGGAGCGGCTTGACGGCGTCGCCGGCCTCCTGGAAGTAGGAGTACGGCACGTACCCCATCGCGCCCACATCGCCCTCTACGCCAGTGACGGCGGCGGCGTCGTCCTCACCGATGTCGATGTAGTCGGTGCGGATCCGGCCCTCTTCGCCGTTGATCGCCTCGGTGAAGTAGTCGAACGTTCCTGAGTCCGTTCCCGGGCCGTACAGCGTCAGGGACGTACCGAGGAAATCGGCTGGCGCGTCGAGACCCTCGATGTCGCCCCACGTCGAGACAGTCGAACCCTCGTCCCAGATCTGGGTCGCCTGCTCCACGGTCAGGCACTCGACGGGGTTCTCGTTGTTGACGAGCAGCGACAGGGCGTCGTTGGCAACCTGGACTTCATCGAACGAGACGCCGTTGCTCTCGCACGCCGCGATCTCGTCGTCTTCGATCGGCCGCGATGCGTCCGAGATCTCGGTCTCGCCGTTGCAGAACTTCTCGAAGCCGCCACCCGTGCCCGACGTCCCGACGGTCACCCGGGCGTCGGGGTTTTCGCCCTGGAAGAGCTCGGCCGCCGCCTCCGAGAGAGGAGCGACCGTGCTTGATCCGTCGATGCGGATCGTCCGGCCCCCGCCACCGTTGCTGCTACTCCCGCCGTTGTCGTCACCGCAAGCGGCGGCGACCAGCGCGAGTGCCGCCACCACTGCGCCGACGCGAACGAATCGCAGACTGGAACGCAATTCGGTTCCTCCTTAAGGGTGGTCTGGTGCCGCGAGCACTCCGCCTGGCCGCCCGCAGCATCGTTGCGCGGCGCACGCTACGGTCCCGTCGTGGCTCGCAACCCACGCGTGGGTGAACAACCGGTGAAGGTCACCGAAACATCGATGCGTCTTCACCGCGACCTACAACGCGGCGGGCTCTCGCCTCGGTGACCGAAAGCTCCTAGGCGACGACGAACCGATCCACCGCCTGACTCCGACAGCGGGTAAGCGTCGCCACAACACTCGCCCCGAGCGAGCGATTGGGTCAGGCCGCGGTACCAGGCTCGCGGCCGGGGAGCTCGCCGGTGACGACGAACTCCGTCCAGACGCCGATCATGACGGCGTGGTCGGCGACCCGCTCGTAGTAGCGGCCGATCAGGGCGAGCTGCACCGCCATCTGGAGGCCGGCCTCGTCGGGGGTGAGCGCCTCGAAGATCGCCCGGAACATCTGCTTCTGGAGATCGTCCATGACGTCGTCCATGTCGGGCAGCGCCGCCGCCAGCGACTGGTCGTCGTCGGCGAACGCGTCGACCGCGAGTTGCCACTGGACGCTGGCCTGGGCCCCCATGCGCTCGATCAGCCCGCGGATGCGAGGTGGGAGCTGCGATGGGTAGATGCGGCGAGCGGCCTTGGCCACGGTGACCATGAGGTCGCCGGTCAGCTCGAGCTCGTGGAGGATCCGCAGCACCGCCAGGAGCGTGCGCAGGTCGACCGCCATGGGCTGCTGAGTGGCGATGAGCTCGTAGGCCCGCAGCTCGAGGTCGTGCTCGAGGGCATCGATCTGGTCGTCGTTGGCGAGGACCCGCTCGACCACACCGAGGTCGGCGTCGAGCAGGGCCTCGGTCCCGGCGCCGATCGACTCGCCCACCATGGCCGCCATCCGGATGACGTCGGCCTTGAGCTCGGTCAGGTGCTCGTCAAAGCTCTTCCTCGCCTCGGGCTCGGGGATGTCCGCCATTCGCTCCGCTGCTCCTCGGTGCTTCCCGCTGTAGGCCCTGCGGGCCGCTCGTGCATTCTGACGGCGGCCCCGCGCCGCCGCACGGCCGCGCCGGGCGCCGCTCGAGTGTTCACCCGCTGTTCGCACCTCGTCCACCCTCCCCTCACGCCGCGGCCAGCCCCGCTCCCTAGCCTGGCCAGCGCCGATACATCTCGTGGCGCGCTGGTGCCGCGGAGGATGCCGAGCCGATGCAGAATGCCCCCGTGATGACCCCGCCCGAGGTCGCCAGCACGCCCGCCGTGTCGGACCCACAGCCCGAGGAAGCGACGGAGCTCGTCTTCGAGATACGCGACCTGGCGGTGAGCTACGGCGGCGTGGTTGCGATCGAGGGGGTCTCGTTCGACGTCGGCGCCCGCCGGATCACCGCGCTGATCGGGCCGTCGGGCTGTGGGAAGACCACGTTCCTGCGCTGCCTGAACCGGATGAACGACCTCATCGTCGGGGCGAAGGTTTACGGGAGCGTCACCTACCACGGGGTCGACCTCTACCGGCCCAAGGTCGACGCGGTGGAGGTGCGCCGCCGGATCGGGATGGTGTTCCAGAAGCCCAACCCGTTCCCGAAGTCGATCTTCGACAACGTCGCGTTCGGCCCCCGTCTCAACGGCAAGCGCCGCGGCCTCGACGAGGTCGTGGAGCAGGCGCTGGTGCGGGCGGCGCTCTGGGACGAGGTCAAGGACAAGCTGTCGCAGAGTGCCTTCGCGCTCTCGGGCGGTCAGCAGCAGCGCCTGTGCATCGCCCGCTGTCTCGCCGTCCAACCCGACGTGATCCTTATGGACGAACCGTGCTCGGCGCTCGACCCGATCGCAACGGCCAAGATCGAGGACCTCATGGAGGAGCTCAAGCGCGACTACACGATCGTCATCGTGACCCACAACATGCAGCAGGCTGCGCGTACCTCCGACATGACCGCGTTCATCACGACCGATGTGCGCGAGGACGCCAGCAGGGTCGGTCATCTGGTCGAGTACGACAAGACCGAGAAGCTGTTCACGAACCCCGCCGATCCCCGCACCGAGGGGTACATCACTGGCCGCTTCGGATAGCGAACCGGGATTTCCCGGCTCGCTGCCCTCGCCGGGCGACGCGGGCAGGAGATACTGGTGACCGTGATCATGATCCTCGCGGGGGCCTTGGTTGGGGTCGCGCTGCTCGCGGTGGCCGTGGTGTCGGCACGCCGGGTCCGAGCCCTCGAGCGCCGGCTGGCCGAGCACGACCGTGCCGCCGCCGCCGTCGGGGAGGAGGCCGCGGCGGCCGCGGCCGAGCGCGAGCTGCTGCGCGAGGCCGTGCACGGGTTCGTCGACGGCGTGGTGGTCGTCGACGCCGACGGGACCCTGGTGGCTCGTAACCCCGTCGCCGAGCGCTTCCGCGGCGCCCGCCACGCCGACGCGCTGGCGGAGGAGGCCCTCGACGAGCTCCTGGACCGGGCCCGGCACGGGGAGCCCGGAGAGCGCGAGCTCCAGCTGTTCGGCCCGCCGCGCGAAGTGCTCCAGGTGCGGGCGCTGCCGCTGCGGCGGGGTGCGCGCATCGTAGGTGCGGCCGCGTTCGTGCACGACCTGTCCGAGATCCGGTCGGTCGAGAGCGTGCGGCGCGACTTCGTCGCCAACGTCAGCCACGAGCTCAAGACGCCCATCGGCGCCCTCGCCCTGCTGTCCGAGACCATGGCGGCCGAAGCCAGCCCGGTCGTGATGCGCCAGCTCGCGCAGCGGCTGCTCGACGAGGCCGACCGGTTGGCGCGCATCGTCGACGACCTGCTCGACCTCAGCCTCATCGAGGCTCAGGAGGCGCCGGTGCGCGACTCGGTGGAGCTCCCCGGCCTGCTCGGCGAGGCGGCCGAGCGTGTTCGCGCCGCCGCCGACGTCACCGGCATCCCGCTGCGAGTCACCGAGGTCCCGCAGCTGGTCGTCACCTGCGACCGGACCCAGGTGCTGAGCGCGATCACGAACCTGCTCGACAATGCGGTCAAGTACTCGGAGGCGGGCCAGGTCGTGGAGCTGGCCGCGATCGACGAGGGCGCCTACGTGTCGGTCGTCGTGCGCGACCATGGCGTCGGCATCCCCTCGCGCGACCTCGAGCGGATCTTCGAGCGCTTCTACCGGGTCGATCGTGCCCGCAGCCGCACGACCGGAGGAACCGGCCTCGGGCTCTCGATCGTGCGGCACATCGCGCAGGCTCACGGCGGCGACGTGACGGTGGAGTCGCGCGAGGGTGAGGGCTCGACCTTTCGGTTCCGGCTGCCGATCGCGAGCCGACCGGCGTGCGAGCTCCCGGACGCGAGACCGGGAACGAGGCCGGAAGCGAGGCCGGAAGCGAGGCCGGACGTGAGAGAGGCGTCCTGATGGCCGATACGCCGACGATCCTGGTCGTCGACGACGAGCAGTCCTACCGTGACGCGCTCGCCGTCGCGCTCGAGCGCGAGGGCTTCGACGTGGAGCTGGCCGCCGACGGCGCCGAGGCCATCGAGCGCTTCGACGCCGCCCGCCCGGCGCTCGTGCTGCTCGACGTGATGCTCCCCCAGATCTCGGGCATCGACGTGTGCCGCGAGCTGCGGTCCCGTTCGAAGGTGCCGATCATCATGGTTACGGCGCGCAACGCCGAGATCGACGCCGTCGTCGGCCTCGAGGTGGGCGCCGACGACTACATCTCGAAGCCGTTCCGGTTGCGCGAGCTCGTCGCACGCGTGCGCGCCGCTCTCCGCCGGAACCCTGGCCGCGACGAACCGGGGATCGACGTCACCGAGGTGATCGACGTGGGTGACGTGAGCCTCGACGGGGCTCGGCACGAGGTGTTCGTGCGCGGCGAGCTGGTTGCGATGCCGCTCAAGGAGTTCGAGCTGCTCGAGCTGTTGCTCGTCAACGCCGGCCGGGTGCTGACACGCGACGTGCTCATCGACCGGATCTGGGGGCCCAACTACTTCGGCGACACCAAGACCCTCGACGTGCACGTCAAGCGGCTGCGGGCGAAGGTCGAGGACGACCCGTCGCGACCGAGCCGCATCGTCACCGTGCGGGGGGTGGGCTACCGGTACGAGAAGCCCCGCGTCGCCGCTAGCTGACGTCCCTTCCCGCTCTCGGCCCTACGGGCCGGGCCGCTCGGGCCCCGGTTCGCTTTACCCCGCCGGAAGCAGAGCTTCCGGCGGGGACCCCAAGGGATTGCGGCGCAGGGTACCTGCGCCGCGCGCGCTCACCTCAGGCCAGCGCGGCGGTGATGGCCTCGGCGGCGCCGGCGCTCGCGGCTTGCTCCACCCCGGCCAGCGCGGTCACGGTGGCGTAGCCCGCTCGCACGAGCGCGTAGTCGGTGTCGGGATCGGGCTCGCGCTCGTGGCCCTTGAACTCGAGGTTCAGCTCGCCGGCGGCGTAGTCGGCGGTGGCGACCCAGAACTCCCCGTAGGGCGCCAGCCGAGCCTCACGGATGCCGAGCACGTCCGGAAGCGCCCGGTCGGGGGCGTTGAGGCTCAGCACCCGCGGGGCGTCGTCGCCGGCGGCGACCCACTCGACGGCTGCCGCCGCCAGCGCGGCGGCGGTATCGAAACGGGGCTCGTCGGCCCACTTGACGCTGACGGCGAGGCCGGGGACTCCCAGGCCGGCGGCGGTGAGCGCGGCGCCGACCGTTCCGGAGTGGAGCACGAGATGGCCGGTGTTGGCGCCGGGATTGACGCCCGAGGCCACCAGGGCGGGCGGGTCGCCGAAGCCGCCCAGGCACGCGGCGTACACGGTGGCGGCCGGCGGCGCGTCGAGCGCCACCACGGGCACGCCCGGGAGCTCGGGCCACTCGTGCTCGGTGACGCTCAGCGGGCCGAGGCGGTGAAGGGGCCCGATGGCGGCGCTGCTGCCGCTGCGATCGTCGGTGGGTGCGACCACCAGCAGCTCGTGACCGGTGCCGGCCAGGGCCGACGCCAGCGCCCGCAGCCCCGGCGACTCGACGCCGTCGTCGTTGGTGACGAGAATCCGCATTGCCGTGCGCGCACTCAGGTCCGGTGCGTGATCTCCTCCAGCGTGGGAAGCCACCGCTCGAGACCGGGGACCCCCCGGCCCGGCACCTTGGCGGCGTCGTCGGCACGCCGGAGCTCGAGCACGGCGTCGAGGGACGGCTCCGCCCGCAGCGCGGCGAGCTCCCCGTCGTCGAGGAGGCCACCCTGGGCCTCGAGAGTGCGGACGCTGCACTCGCTGAGCAGCGAGCGGTACGTGGGCTCGGTGGTCACGAGGTACCGCTTGGCCTGGTCGTGGTGGCCCACGAGCCAGGCGATCCGCTCACCGAGCAGCGGAGCGACGAGCGCGGCGCCGTCGCGGGCGTGGGTGCGGGGACGACCCGGTCGGAGGGTCGAGGCGACGTCGTGGACCAGGCCTGCGACCTGGAGCTCGGGGTCGCCGGGCGCGGCGTCGGCCAGGATCGCCGCGCACTGGAGGTGATGGGCGAGCGCGTCGACCGCTTCCCCGTCGGTCTCGCGCGCACCGGCGGCGAGCGCGGTGACCAGCTCGGCGACGGTGCCGAACGGGTTGGTCACGAAGTAGGAGGCTTCAGGTAGCGCCCGGCCACGATCTCACCGTGCTCGACGTCGAAGACCCACGTCGAGCCCTTCTCGAGCTTGACGACGTCTCCCAGCGGCACGCCCCGCCGATCGACGTGGTGCAGGATCTCGCCGACCACGTCGCCGTGCGTGCACAGAACGGTGTGCTGGTCGGCGACCTTGTCCAGCAACCGCAGCGCCTCCGACAGCGACGCCCCCTCGGCCAGCTCGTCGGCGAGCTCGACCGGGAGGCGCCGGTGCTGGGCGAGGGGCTCGATGCTCTGGCGGCAACGCACGTACGGGCTCGACACCACGCGCTCGATCGGCGCATCGGCGAGCTGGTCGACGAGGCCGTGGGCCTGGCGGCGGCCGGCCTTCGACAGCGGCCGCAGGTCGTCGGGGCCCTCCCACCGGCTCCGGTCCCCTGCCTTCCCGTGCCGGACGACGTAGACCGTCACAAGGGCGGCACGTTAGTGCACCTTCGCGGAATTGGTTTGCCGTGGTTTAGGCGGCTTCCGCGATCCTCGCCGGGGGCGGCGAGCGACTCCCCTTGGTGGGGTGGCCTGGTGCCGGGCAGGACCGGCGCGCGTCCATGTGGTGGCGGCGCCGGTCACGCCGGGCAGGCACGGTGCCTGCTCGACGGTGCGTGACGACCACGGGATCATGAGGGAGCCAACGAGGCGAGCCTCCACGAGACCCGGTTCAGTAACTGGCTGTCGACCCATCGTGTGGTGCGATGCCGCTGTTCCGGACCATGTGCGCGCGGCGGTGGGGCGGGTGGTGGCGATCACCTCGGTCGCGGTGCGCGAGCCCGTCCCCGCAACCATCCTTTCCAATCCCGCGAGAGTAGGCCTCACCGGCTTCCTCAAGACCCTCGCGCCTGAGGTGGTTGGCGAGGGCGTAACAGTGAATTCGGTTCAGTTCCGGACAGGAGTCGGCGTCCACGAGTCAGGAGGACGGCTGGACGCTGGAGAAGCTGGCCGAACGCGCCGGACTGCACTGGACCTACGTCGGATCAGTCGAACGTGGCCAACGCAACGTCAGCCTCGTCAACATTCTGCGCCTGGCCAAAGCGCTCACTGTTGATGCGTGCGAGCTCGTGAGCAGGCGGCGGGCGTGATAGACGGCCCCTGGGTCTGCGGGATATTTTCCGTCCGGGCGTCGGGTGTGAGGAGGAATCGCGGGTGCTGCCAGATCTCGCTGGTCGATTGGTCGCTCGCGTCAGTGCCGGTACTTCGCCCACGGACGACTGACGTCGACGGATGGCCAATTGGTTGCGGCGTGGCGTCCCGGTCGTTGCGCTCCTCCTCGGAGCCGGTCTCGCGGGATGGATAGGCCTGCTGCTTCGTGACTCTGGCGAACAAACTCCGCGTGTTCCGCCGAGGCGGATGTTCGCGCTTGGCGTTGCGAATGTGACGCGGGGAGACTTGGAGTACCGCGAGAGCGTCGCCGCGCAAGTGGATGATGTGATCAAGGTGCAGTTCTGGCTCGCGCCACACTCGGTTGAAGCATTGCTGTCAGTTCACATCCGATGGACTCCTGAGGGATCGCGAATCGAAGGTGGTGTCAGTCTCCAAGGCGACGCCGAGAGAGCAACGGCGCGGGTGAGTCCGTCAATTGAACGCGCTTATCTAGATCCTGTCGGTGAGAGCGTCGCGTGGCGCCACAGCGTGGACGGCACTAGCGCGAACTACGTGACCGAGGCTTTGGCAGATTCGGCGTTTCCCTCGGAGGCGCTACGCCTGCCTCCTAGTCCGGTAGAGGAATCGGTGACCGTCTTGGTGCGTCTGCTCGCAGACGTCGTAGCTACCGATACGTCAGTTAGGCAAGCCGGTCTGCCGCCGTGGCGCAACGGTGTCACGGCGACACCCGGAGATGAGGTCGAAGTCCTGGTTTCTCCTCGTAACGCAGGAAACACCGAGGTTCAGAACCTATCGGTTGGCTGTCGTCTACCCGATTTTCTGGCACTCCAGCCAGGGACAACGCGAGTGGCCACTGCTCAAACTCCGGAGGGCGAACCGTACAACGACAACATCGCTACAGGGGGAATTGATATCGGTCACTACGCGCCCGGCGCGAACGCATACGCGACCTTCAAGGCGCGGATCGTGAGGGGGGCAGAGCCTGGCGAGCACCGGCTCCGAGTCTCGTGTGTCACACAAGCTGAGAACACCTTGGCTGCGCGGGACCGAGCAACCATCCGACTACTGGTTCCCGGTACAGGTTCGAGCGAGATGGGATCCACCAGCTGGTTTTGGCTTGTGCTTGCGGTGGCTGGTTGTCTGATCTCCGGTGGCTTCGTTGTAGTGCTGTACGACCGGAGCGTTGGCGTTGCCCTCGCCCTCGCCTTTGCCGGGTTCGTCATGTTCGGGCTGTTGTGGGGTACCTCGGCCGCGCTCGCTGGTGTTGGGACGGTCGTGACCGTTCTCGCGTTCCTAATAGTCATCAGAGGCAGCGATCGCCGCGATCGGCGACCTCTTCGCCGGCGTGCTCGGAAGTCCTAACCCGTGACCGACACCGCGGACCTCTCTGTCGAGAGCGTCTCAGAGCAGTGCATCTGGTCCCACTTGTCCGACGAGGCAAGTCCACCGTCGTGAGCTCGCATGGCGGCAAGCTGAGTTGCTGCCTGAGGAGCCACTACCCCTGGATGGACTCGATCAAGGATCGCCCGCTCGTGCGGCATCAACGCTACGCGCGACTCGCCAGGGAACGAGTAGCCGTGGCAGTGCTGCCAGCGCGCTTGCGAGGCTTCAGGCCGGCGCCGTTGAACTGCGGCAGACGTATCACGTCGTGGCGGCCTCCCGCATCATCCGTCCCGTCGCAGGTTTCGCGACTATGTGAGTGCGCTGAACCGGAAACATTGAGGTTCGTTGGTTGCAGACGATGCAGTTGTAGTCGAGGGCAATTTGAGCTCGCACATCAAAGCGAGTTCGGGTTTGATCAGCGTGAAGGTTACGGTTCGCCACCTGCTCCGACAGTTGTTCGCTGGCTCGTTCTTTCGAAGCTCACCGATGTAGGTGCGCCCTGATCCAAGCATTGCCCTATAGATGATCGTTCCCACGGGTGCCTGGCACATCCCGTTAGCTCCCAATGTGATCTGTGCATCCGCGATAGCGGGTAGTGATCGGTGCGTGAAGCTTTGATATTGCTGAGGGTGCTCGCGCGGATCTGGTGCGAAGACCCCGATGAATGACTCGGGTGGCCAACCCTCGGATCGGAACTGAATGACGGCCTCGGAGTACGAACCCGCCGCGTGTCGTAGCCACGCGCGTTCAATCGGGATGGGTGTGATGAGCACGGTCGTTGTGGCCGCGATTGTTGCCGCAGCGGTGACCGCTGCAAACACACGCGTCGCTCGACCCCCGCGCCACAGCCGGATCGCGTAGAGCACGACGATGGCGCCGGCCGGTATGGCGAGCGAAACCCAAGGCGCATCGGCGATCACATAGGCGACCACCAGCACGACCAGAGCGGCGATCACGGGGATGCCGTCCAATAGGACGTCGGCTAGTACCAAACGTGGCGGAGCGAAGTAGCCGAACTGCGGGTTCCGCCTCTGGAATTCTCGAAAGAGCGCCTGTCCGACTCCCCGAGGATGAGGAGGCATGCCACCGAGACCGCGATCGCCTCTCCAAAGCCGAGGTCAATCTTGACAAAGACGACCCCGAGTGCGGCACTTCCCACCGCGCTTGCGATCGCGGTGAGACGGCCAGCGTGGAAGTCCCGCCTGGGCGGTCGCGGCTTGTAGGACGTGTCCTCGGGTACCTCGTCGCTCATTGCCGTACCCCCAGCCCTTCAACCCGGTCGAAACGTACCGTGACCTGTGCAGCGCCGAAGTGTCACGCGAAGGCGAATGTGTGTTCGTTAAGCCTCGATCCACCGATGAGTTGAGCCGCTGACAGCCGCGCATCCGCGGAGAAGCCTCCCTGGGCTGGGACGATGGGTGTTGCCCAACACCATCAGGTCCGCAGCCCGGGAGGCACTTCCAGCGAGTCGAGTATCGCACGCGATTGACCGGGTCGAGGCGACCTTCGACGAGCCGAGCCTGGTGGCTAACGCGGGGCTGGTGGCTCCGGCGACGCTGATGGTGCGCCTGGGGTTGGAGTCGCTGATCAACTCGACGCTGCGGCTGGTGGGTCGGGGGGGCGCGGCCGGGCCGCAAGATCTTGACGTTGGTGGCGATGATCCTGGCTGGCGGGTCGCACATCGATCACGCCGACGTGTTGCGCGCCGGAGCAACCGGGCGGGTGTTGCCGTTTCGGGTGATGGCCCCCTCGACGTTGGGTACGTTCTTGCGTTCGTTCACCTTCGGGCATGTCCGCCAACTCGATCGGGTTCTCGGCGAGGAGGTGCGGCTGGCGTGGCGACTGGGCGCCGGGCCGGGCGCGGCGACGGTGACGATCGATCTGGACTCGACGATCTGCGAGGTGTACGGCAAACACAAGCACGGTGCCGCCTACAGGCACACCAAGGTGCTGGGCTACCACCCGCTGCTGGCGAGCCGCGCCGATACCGGCTCACCAATGAGGACGAGCACAGGGACTGGTTTCTTCGCTGTCAACCTCGGTTACCGCATCGGTAGAGGTGCGATTGGGGCGGCACCTGCAGACCTAAAGGCGTTCGGCGACGATCTCGCTCTGTGGCTCGTTCGCCAATCGGCGGAGGACGAGTCGCTGCTCGAGGCAGTAACGGAAGCCGTTGTGAAGGCCGACCGTGGGGATGTGATCGCACTCCTCCGGCACCATGCGTGCCAATCGGGTTATCGTTCTTCTACGCCGCGGAGCTCGCCCAACGCGCTTACGGGTGGGACGGCCTGTTCACGATCATCGTCTTTGCCGCAGCGCCCACAACCCTGGCCGGCTACGTCGTCGGCGGACGGCTCAGTGACCGGTTCGGTCGCAAACCGATCACCGCTTGGGGAGTCGTGGCGTTCGGACTCGGTGCCGTACTCGTTTTCACCCACGCGAAAGCCCTCTTCGCGCCAGGCTTCTTCCTGCTCGCTGGGGGCGACGCCGCCATCCAAGCCGTCCGGACCGCCTACGTCGCCGAACTCTTCCCGACCGAAGTCCGCGCGACGCTCGCCTGGTTCATCGGAGCCGTCAACGTCGCCACCGGCTCTCTCGGCCTGGTCCTTGTAGGCGGCCTCGCCACCGTCATCGACCCCGGCACGGCGACGATCGCCATGGCAGTCCTATGCACCAGCGCCGCACTGCTCATTCGACGCCTCCCCGAGACCGCCGGCATCGATGTCGTTTCCAATTCGGCTCGACGATCCGACCGGGGTCAAACGCAGGCGCCTAAAGCTCACCGCTAGTCCGCTCCCGCTGCTCAAGTACCGTGCAGGGCCTTGCGGAGACGCAGATTCCGGGCCCCTCCTGTTGTGGGTTTCTAGGACACACACCGGATCATGAAGGAGCCAGCGAGCCGATCCTCCACTCGGCCCGGGGCGGTTCACCACACCAGCATTGATTGATGTTCCCCCGGTTAACCGGGGAAGCTCAAGACCGGTCCGCTCGTGAGGAGGCTGCCGGGACGTAGGCCCAGACGATGAGGTCTTTCTGGTTCTCGTCCGCCGTGGGGATGGCGGTTTGGTCTTCGGGTAGCCAGGGATTGGTTTGCCAGTAAAGGAAGGTCTCTCCGGTCCAGATGGGCTCACCCCATGGTTGCTCATCGAGGCGGTCTGTCGGGCTCGGCACCGGCGCCCAGCGTTGCGCTTTGGTGTCGAAGCTCCAGAAGTAGCCGCACTGGGAGAGCAGCACCTCGTCGACCGCAGCGCTCAGGGTCAGGTAGCACTCGCGGTAGTCACGGTCGAGGCCTGACCCGGCGTAGTGCCAGTCCGTGTCGCCGAGGTCGTAGCGGCGGGGTTCGAGGCCGGGGTCGATGGCGACGATCTGGTCGCCGGTGACGGCTGCCACCGGGGCCACGCCGCCGATTCCGGAGGCTGGCAGGAGGCGCCAATGGTCGGTGGCGGGGTCGTAGAGCGCGGCGCGGGCGTCGGTGATGATCGGGCTTCGGGCCTTAGGGTAATCGGTCCTGAGCGATCCGAAGACGAGCAGCTCGCTGCCGGTCCAGCGGACCACGCCCTCGGTGATGGCTTCCGGAGCTGGGGGGACGGTGCGCCACGTGTTCGCGTCTGGGTCGTAGGCGGCGCCGTTCCTGGCGACGTCATCGGCAGACCTCGCCCGGCCGAAAGTGCGTGGCGGTCCGCCGGCGACGATCAACTCCCTGCCAGTCCAGACGCCACCGAGGGACAGACGAGGCGCGATCGGCGCGTCAGGAAGCCGTCGCCACCGGTCGGCTGCTGGGTCATAGGCAGCCCCGTCGGTATACGGCGTCGCTCCGTCACCTGCGAAGCTGCGGCTTCCACCCCAGACGAGAGCTTCCCGGCCGGTCCAGACCATCGCGACACCAGCACGGGCCCCGAGCGGCGACTCCCGCAGCCGTCGCCACTGCCCGGCACGCGGGTCGAAGGCGACACCCGAGGTCCCGAACTGGTCCTGAGCATCCCCCGCTCTTCCGGATACCTGCACTGAGGTGGTAGTGACCATCTCGGAGAGGAGTCTGGATGCCGGCGCCGAAGCCACCGGAGTTCCGTCAACGGGCGGTAGAGCTGGCGCGTGAGC
>JBOGFI010000017.1:0-37770 GCA_050743365.1 Acidimicrobiia bacterium
GCCGGGTATCCCGGCGTCGCAGCGAACCCGACCCAGAAAGGAAGGCCTCGTCGCAACGGGCCGCAGCTACGGGCTGGGAGGCAGTAGCCCCACGGCCGCGCGCACGCGTTCGAGCACGAGCTCGGCCATGGCGCGGGCTTTCTCGGCGCCGAGCTCGAGCTGACGGTCGACCTCGGCGGGATCGGCGACGAGCGCCTGGTAACGCTCTTGCACCGGACGGAGGAGCTCGACCAGGCAATCGGCGACCGATGCCTTCACGACGCCGTAGCCGGAGCTGGCGAACTCGGCCTCGGCTTCCGGGATCGTGCGGTCGGTCGCGCTCGCGTAGATCTCCAGCAGGTTCGAGATGCCGGGCTTCTGCTCGGGTGAGTAGCGCACGTCCGTGCCCGAGTCGGTCACCGCCGCTTTGATCTTTCTCGACATGACATCGGGCGGGTCGAGGAGCAGCAGGCTGCCCTGCGGCGAAGACGACGACTTCGACATCTTGGCCACCGGGTTCTGGAGGTCCATGATCCTTGCCCCGACGGGCGGGAACGTGGCCTTCGGCACGACGAAGGTCTCGCCGAACCGATGGTTGAACCGGGCGGCGACGTCACGTGCGAGCTCGAGATGCTGCCGCTGATCGTCGCCGATGGGGACCTCGTCGGTGTCGTAGAG
Source organism: Acidimicrobiia bacterium (assembly GCA_050743365.1). Classification (GTDB taxonomy): domain Bacteria; phylum Actinomycetota; class Acidimicrobiia; order IMCC26256; family JACDBD01; genus JBOGFI01. The sequence continues at coordinate 658 of JBOGFI010000017.1, forward strand.
GAGGATGTCGGCCGCCATGAGCACGGGGTAGTCGAAGAGCCCGACGTTCACCGACTCCTGCCCCTCCGACTTCTCCTTGAACTGCGTCATCCGGCGCAGCTCGCCGAAGGTCGCGACACAGTTCAGGATCCACGTGAGCTCGGCATGGGCGGCAACGTGGCCCTGCACGAAGAGCGTGCACCGTTGAGGGTCGAGACCGGCCGCGAGCAGCAGCATCGCCGTCTCCCGGGTCCGATTCACGAGCTCGGCCGGCTCATAGGCGACGGTGATGGCGTGCAGGTCGACGACGCAGTAGATGGCGTCGTGGTCGTCCTGCTCGGCGACCCAGCGGCGGACGGCGCCGAGGTAATTGCCGAGGTGCATCTCGCCCGACGGCTGGATCCCCGAGAACACCCGTGGCATGAGCGGTCAGGATATGCGGCCCCCGGGTGGGCTCCCGGGCCCTTTCCGCGTGCTGTCGAAGCCGCTCCGGTACCCTGGGCCGCGATGCCGTACGAGGTGCGCACCGACGTGTACGAGGGGCCCTTCGACCTTCTCCTGCACCTCATCCTCAAGCAGGAGGTCGACCTCTGGGAGGTGTCGCTCTCGACGATCGTCGACGCCTACCTCGACGAGCTCGAGCGAATGGAGACGCTCGACCTCGAGGTCGCCACCGAGTTCCTGCTGATCGCGGCCACCCTCGTCGAGCTCAAGGCCCGCCGGCTACTGCCGGGGCTCGACGAGGTGGAGCTCGACGAGGACCTCCTGCGTTTCGAGGAGCGCGATCTGCTCCTCGCCCGGCTCCTGGAGTGCAAGACCTTCAAGGACGTGGCCCGGGCGCTCGAGGCCGCGGTGCGTCACGCCGACCGCAGCCTGCCCCGCATCGCGGGGCCCGAGGAGCCCTTCCGCTCGCTCGCGCCCGACCCGCTGGAGTCGGTGGCACCCAGTGCCCTGCTGGCGGCGGCCATGCGCACGCTGGCGCCGCGCTCAGCACCGCACGTCGACACTGACCACGTGGCGCCCATCCGGGCCAGCGTGCGCGACGCGGTCGAGGCCGTGCTCGCGACGCTGCCGGAGTCGGACGCGATCACGTTCCGGGAGCTCGTGGCGGGTGAGCCGGCGCGGCTGGAGGTGATCGTCCGCTTCCTTGCCGTGCTCGAGCTGTACAAGCAGGGCCTCGTCGACCTCGATCAGGCCACGACCTTCGGCGATCTGGTCGTGAGGCGCCGCCACGACGGCGAGGCCTTCGACGCCGCCGGTCTCGACGAGTGGGGCGACGAGGCGACGCCGGCGAGCGGCCCGGAGGGCGGCGGCAGGTAGCCTGCCGCCGAGCGAGCGCGCACCGGGTTCGAAGGCCTGCCATCCCATGACTAGCGCCGTGAGTTGCGCGGGAGCGGCGAGCGGCCCGGAGGGCGGCGGCAGGTATCCTGCCGCCGAGCGAGCGCGATCAAGATGATGGACGAGGAGCTGCGCGCCCACGAGGCCCGGCGCATCATCGAGGCGGTGGTGCTGGCGGCGATCGAGCCGGTGGAGCCCGGCCTGCTCGCCCAGCTGGTCGAGCTGCCCTTGGCGCGCATCGATGAGCTGTGCGACGAGCTGGCTGCGGACTACGAGCGAGGAGGGCGCGGTTTCGTGCTCGTGCGCGTCGCCGGCGGGTACCGCTTCCAGACCCACCCCGACCTCGCGCCCTACGTCGAGCGGTTCGTGCTCGAGGGCCGGCACGCCCGACTCTCGGCTCCGGCGTTCGAGACGCTGGCGATCGTCGCCTACAAGCAGCCGGTCTCGCGCGCCCAGATCTCGGCCATTCGCGGCGTCGACGTCGAATCGGTGCTGCGTACGCTGGTGGCGCGGGGCTACGTGGAGGAGGTCGGCCGCGACCCCGGACCTGGAACCGCGGTCCTCTACGGCACGACGCGCGCCTTCCTCGAGCGGCTCGCCCTCGACTCGCTCGCAGACCTTCCCCCACTGGGCGAGTTCGTGCCGGGCGCGGAGGTGGTCGAGGCGCTCGAGCGCGGCCTCCGGCTCTCGGACGACCCCGTCCCATCCGACCAGCCGGCGCAAGTCGACGACTCGGGCTCCCCGCCCGGAGGATGACCGGTCCGGCGCCGCGGCCGGAGGCCAAGGCGGGCGAGCGGCTGCAGAAGGTCCTGGCCCGGGCGGGGTTCGGATCGCGGCGCGCGGCCGAGGAGCTCATTGCCGCCGGCCGTGTCGCGGTCGACGACGAGGTGGCGCAGCTGGGCCGGCGCGTCGACACGTCGCGCGAGCGCATCACCGTCGATGGCATCCCGGTAGCCGTACGCGGTGATCTCGTGTACTACCTCCTCAACAAGCCCGCCCGCGTGGTTACGACCGCCCGGGACCCCGAGGGCCGCCCCACGGTGCTCGACCTCGTCCCACTCGAGCCGCGGGTGTTCCCCGTGGGACGACTCGACTACGAGACCGAGGGCCTCCTCGTCCTGACCAACGACGGCGGGCTCGCCCAGCTCCTCTCACATCCGAGCCACGCGGTCGAGAAGGCATACCTGGTCGAGGTCGAGGGCGTGCCGTCACGGGCTACGGTCCGCCGCCTGCGCGACGGTGTCGACCTCGACGACGGACGCACGACGCCCGCGGGTGTGCGCCTCGTGCAGACGCGCGGCGACGGCGCCGCCCTCGAGCTGGTCATCCACGAGGGTCGCAACCGCCAGGTGCGCAGAATGTGCGAGGCGGTCGGCCATCCCGTCCGCCGCCTGATTCGGACGCGAGTGGGACCCGTCGGCGACCGGAAGCTCCCACCCGGGGCGTGGCGACCGCTCCGCCAGCGCGAGGTGCGGGCGCTGTTCGAGGCTGCCGGCGGGCGCAACCCGCAAGGCGACGAACCATCGCCGCACTAACCTCCGGTCACGTGAGACTGCAAGCGCTGCGCGGCGCGATCACCTGTACCGAGAACACCAAGGCCGACATCGAAGCCAAGACCCAGCGGCTCATCAAGGAGCTCCTGGCCCGCAACGACCTCGGCCACGACGACCTCGTCAGCGTGATCTTCACGGCGACCGATGACCTCAGCGCCGAGTTCCCGGCCACTGCCGCCCGTGGCCTCGGGCTCGGCCACATCCCGTTGCTGTGCGCCCGCGAGCTCGACATCGAACACGGCATGCCCATGTGCATCCGGCTGCTCGTCCACTGCTACACCGACCGCGCGCGCGACGACCTGCACCACGTCTACCTCGAGGGCGCTCGCGGGCTGCGCGACGACCTACCGGAGTAGAGCTTGCGCGCGCCGAGGGAGCCGGCCTCATGAAGCGTGTCGCGGTCGTCGGGACCGGTCTCATCGGCGGGTCCGTCGGCCTGGCCCTGCGGCGCGCCGGGTTCGAGGTACGCGGCTTCGATCACGACTTCGAGCGCGTCGATCGGGCCAAGGAGCTCGGTGCCCTCGACCAGGCGACCCGTACGCTCGCCGAGGCCGTCGCGGGCGCCGACGCCGTGGTGGTGGCGGTGCCGGTCGCGGGCGTGGCCGCCGTCGTGGTCGAGGTCCTGGACGCCGGTGCGCCCGCCGTCACCGACGTCGGATCGGTGAAGGCACCGGTGGTCGGGGAGATCGAGGCTGCCCGTCCCGGGCTCGCGGCGCGCTTCGTGGGCGGTCACCCCATGGCGGGCTCGGAGCAGGACGGCCTCGACGGCGCCGACGCCGACCTCTTCGTGGGTTCGACCTGGGTGCTCACCCCTACCGAGCGGACCGACGGTCGGGTGTTCGCGACCGTACGGGCCCTCCTGGCCGAAGTCGGCGCCGAAGTGGTGGCGGTGACCCCCGGGCACCACGACGCACTGGTCGCGGTGGTCAGCCACGTCCCCCAGCTGGCGGCGACCACGCTGATGGACGTGGCGGCGACGAGCGGCGAGCAACATGCCACGCTGTTGCGGCTGGCCGCGGGCGGCTTTCGTGACATGACGCGCATCGCCGCGGGCCATCCCGGCATCTGGCCCGACATCTGCGTGGCCAACCGGGACGCCATCGTCGCCGCGCTCGACGACTACGTCCAGGCACTCGACCGGGTACGCACCCTCGTCGACGCGGGCGACCGGGCGGGGCTGCTCGACCTGCTCGAACGGGCACGGGCAGCCCGCCGCAGCCTTCCGGTGGGCACGCCCACTGGTGAGGGCCTCGTCGAGCTGCGTGTGCCCGTGCCCGACCGTCCGGGCGTCCTGGCCGATGTCACCACGCTCGCCGGTCAGCGGGGGATCAACATCGTCGACCTCGAGATCGCGCACTCGATCGAGGGCGGTGGTGGCGTGCTCGTCCTGGTGGTCAGCGAGCACGCCGATGTCGACGGTTTCGAGCAGGCCCTGGTCGAGCGCGGGTACCACTGCTCCCGCACCCGGCTCCCATGAGCCCCCCGGCGGAGCTCGCGGTCGCCGGGCCGCGTCCGCTGCGCGGCCGCCTGCGGCTGCCGGGCGACAAGGGCATCTCGCACCGGGCGCTGCTCTTCTCTGCGCTGGCGGAGGGTCGGTGCCACGTCCGCGGCATCGCGGACGGCGACGACGTGCGCCGGACCCGCGGCGCGCTCGAGAACCTGGGCGTGCGGATCGGGGGGTCGGATCGCGACGTCGCCGTCGATGGGGCCGGAGGCCGGCTCCTGGAGCCCGACCTCGTCATCGATTGTGGCAACTCGGGCACGACCATGCGCATGCTCGCCGGGCTGGTGGCCGCCCAGCCGTTCCAGACCGTGCTCACCGGCGACGCATCGCTCGCGGCCCGGCCCATGACGCGCGTCGTCGAGCCACTACGCAAGCTGGGCGCCCGCATCGAGGGCCGTGAGGGCGGAGAGCTCGCGCCGCTCTCGATCCGGGGCGGTCCGCTGCGCGGGACTCGATGCGAGCTGACCGTGGCCAGCGGGCAGGTGAAGACCGCCCTCGCTCTCGCGGGGCTCCAGGCCGGCGGCGTCACGGAGGTGGTGGAGCCCCGACCCAGCCGGGACCACACGGAACGGATGCTCGCCGCGCTCGGCGCGCCCCTCGAGCGTGTGGGCGACCGCGCGTTCCGGGTGGAGAGCGGCCTCCTTCCGCCATTCGAGCTCGAGATCCCCGGAGACCCGTCGTCGGCCGCCTTCTTCGCGGTCGCGGCGAGCATCACCCCGGGCTCCGCCGTCGTGCTGGAGGGACTCAGCCTGAACCCCACGCGAACCGGGTTCGTGGCGGTGCTCAGGCGAATGGGAGCGGACGTCGAGATGCGCCTGACGAACCAGGAGCGTCTGGGCGAGCCCGTGGGCGACCTGGTGGTGAGGGCGGCGCCGCTGTCGGGGACGACCATCGCCCCCGACGAGGGATCGATCGACGAGGTCCCGGCGCTCGCGGCGGCGGCCGCGTTCGCCGAGGGCGTCACCGAGATCTGCGACGCCGCAGAGCTCCGGGTGAAGGAGAGCGACCGGATCGGCACGCTCACGCAGGAGCTCTCGCAGCTCGGCATCGCTGTGGAGTCACACCGCGACGGGCTCACCATTCACGGTGGCCGACCGCGCGCCGGCGTGTTCAAGAGCCACGGCGATCACCGCATCGCCATGGCAGTAGCCGTCGCCGCCAACGCGTGCGACGGCGACTCCAGCGTGCGCGGCTGGGGGGCGGTTGCCAGCTCGTACCCCGGCTTCGCCGACGACCTTGCTGCCCTCACCGACGGGTCTGCCCGGTGAACCGACGGGTCGTGGCCATCGACGGGCCCGCCGGTTCCGGCAAATCGACGGTGGCACGCGGCGTCGCCGACGCCCTGAGACTGCTCGTGCTCGATACCGGCGCGATGTACCGGGCGGCCACGCTGGCCGCCCTCGACGCCGGCGCCGACCTCGCCGACGCTGACGCGGTCACGGCCGCGGCCCGGCAGGCGGATATCGCGGTGAGCGAGGACGGGAGCGGCACCGTCCAGCTCGACGGCCGTGACGTGACCGACGAGATCCGGGGACCGGCGGTGACGGCGGCCGTGTCGCTCGTGTCGGCGCATCCCGGTGTCCGGGAGGTGATGGTGGCCCGCCAGCGAGCATGGGTCGACCGGCACGACGGGGGAGTGGTCGAGGGGCGCGACATCGGCACCGTCGTGTTCCCCGATGCCACGGTCAAGGTGTTCCTGACCGCCAGCGACGAGGAGCGGGCGCGGCGTCGACACCGCGATGAGGCGGCGGCGGCGCGCCGGCCCGATGTCGACGAGGTGCGCGAGGCGCTCGTGCGGCGGGACGCGCTCGACTCCGGCCGAGCCATGTCGCCGCTGCGGCCGGCCGACGACGCCTTGGTGATCGACACCACCGGGCGTACGGTGGACGACGTGGTACGCGAGATCGTCGCCCGGTACGCGTCGGCGATCGGTGTCGGGTGATGCCGGCGCGATCCCGCGACCGGGGGAAGCGCCTCCTGTACCGCGTAGCCCACGCGATTGTCCTCACACCTTTCAAGCTGATCTTCCCGGTGCGGGTGCACGGCCGGGAGAAGGTGCCTCGCCGCGGAGCCTTTGTCGTCGCGCCGTCGCACCGGTCGCTCATGGACATCTTCTTCACGTGCTACGTGACCCGCCGCCGGATCCGGTTCATGGCCAAGCAGGAGCTGTTCGCCAATCGGTTCGTCGCCTGGCTGTTCACGACGCTCGGTGGGTTCCCGGTGGAGCGCGGCAGCGTCGACCGGGCCGCGCTGCGTTCCGCCCGGGCTGCCCTCGAGGCGGGCGAGCCGGTGGCGATCTTCCCGGAGGGGACTCGCAACGCCGGGCCCGAGATCGGCGAGCTGTTCGACGGCGGTGCCTACCTCGCGGCGCGGCTGCACGTACCCGTGCTGCCGGTCGCGATCGGAGGCAGCGAGGAGATTCTGCCGAGTGGCGGGTCGCGGCCGCGGGTCCACCGGGTCGCGATCGTGGTGGGCGACCCGATCCTCCCGCCACGCCACCACGGGCGGGTCCGCCGCCAAGAGGTCACCCAGATGACCGAGCAGCTCCGGATCGAGCTCCAGAAGCGTTTCGACGAGGCGCTCGCGCTCGCCGGCGCCGGGCGACGCTAACTAGCCGGCGAGCTCGGCGAGGACCAGCGACGCGTCGGCGTTGCGATCGTGGGTGAAAGGCCCGCCGCGCTCGCGAGCGTGCACCGGGTCGCCTCCGAGAACAAAGGCGGCCAGCGCGTCGAGCGAGGGCATGAGCTCGCGCAGCTCGCGCGGCGGCGGAAAGTACTCGTCCTCGTTGGTGACGAGCACGGGATCCACTCCGTCGGTGGGCGCCAGCTTGCTGATCACAGCCTGCACGAGGTCCTCGGGCGCGCTGGCACCGGCGGTCACGCCCACGACGCGGGCATCGCCCAGGCTCGCGAGGTCGAGCTCGTCAGGGCCGTCGACCCGCACGACGGTGGAGGCGCCGGCGGTGTGAGCCACCTTGGTGAGTGCGATCGTGTTGGAGGAGTTGGCGCTGCCGAGGACCACCACCGCGTCGGCCTCGGCCGCGATCGCCGACAGTGCGGCCTGGCGGTTGGTGGTGGCGAAGCACAGGTCGTTGCGGGTGGCCGTCCACAGCTCGGGGAACTGGTGCCGGGTGCGCTCCATGATCCCCTCCCAGTCGTGCAGCGAGAGCGTCGTCTGGGCGAGCAGCGCCACCTTCGACGGGTCCTCGACCGACGGGAGCGCGGTCTCGAGGTCGGATTCCTCCTCGACGAGGCGGATGGCGTCGGGCGCGACCGCCAGCGTGCCCACGGCCTCGTCGTGCCCGGCGTGCCCTACGTAGAGGATGGTGAAGCCCTTGCCCGCCCGTACCCTCGCCTCGTGGTGCACCTTCGTCACGAGCGGGCACACTGCGTCGACCACGAACCGGCCCCGGTCGCGTGCGGCGGTGACGATCTCGGGCGCCGACCCGTGCGCCGAGAGCATCAGGGGCGCGCCCGCGGGTACCTCGTCGACGTCGTCGACGAAGACGACGCCGAGCTGGCGGAAACGGTCGACGACGAGCCGGTTGTGGACGATCTCGTGGTAGCAGTAGACGGGCGGCTCGAAGACCCGCACCATCCACGCCAGCGCCTTGATCGCCATCTCGACGCCGGCGCAGAACCCCCGGGGTTGCGCGAGTAGGACGCGTTCGACGGCCATTGCCGCCGAGGGTAGCGGCCGGCGCGAGGGGCGCCGGCATCGTTCCCCCGTACCGGGTTCTTCTACACTGGGGCCATGCCGCCCGCGCGTGTCGTGGCGGTGGCGTCCGGGTCGCCGGCAGCGTCGGCCGGGCTCGTGGCCGGCGACGAGGTTCTCAGCGTCAACGGCGAAGCGGTGCGCGACGTCATCCGCTACCAGCTCCAAGCCGACGAGCCCACCGTGGAGCTCGAGGTGCGCCGCGGCGGGCTGGAGCAGCTCGTCACGCTGGACAAGCTCGCGGGCGAGCCGCTGGGCCTGGAGCTCGACAGCGCGGTGTTCGACCAGGTGCGCACGTGCGACAACCACTGTCCGTTCTGCTTCATCTACCAGCTACCCAAGGGCATGCGCGCCAGCCTCTACGTGAAGGACGACGACTACCGGCTGTCGTTCCTGTACGGGAACTTCACCACGCTCACCCGGTTCACCGAGGCCGATCTCGAACGGGTGGTCACCGAGGGGCTCAGCCCGCTCTACGTCAGCATCCACGCCACCGATCCCCACGTCCGCACCCGCCTGCTGCGGAACCGTCGAGGCGCGACCAGCCTGCGGTGGCTGGCCGCGCTCCTCGACGCCGGCGTGGAGGTGCACGGGCAGGTCGTCGTGTGCCCCGGCGTCAACGACGCCGGGGTGCTCGACGAGACGCTCCTCGGGATTCTCGACCGGTTCCCGGGGCTGGCGACGCTGGGGGTCGTGCCCCTCGGCGTCAGCGCCCATACCACCGAGCCCGACCTGCGCCCGCACAACCGTGAGGACGCGAAGCAGGTGATCGACATCGTCGAGCGCTGGCAGGCGCGGTTCGCGCACGCGCTCGGCCGTCGCCTCGCCTTCGCCGCCGACGAGTACTACCTGCTCGCCGGGCGTCCGTTCCCCGAGCCGAGCGCGTACGAGGGTTTCGTGCAGCACGAGAACGGCATCGGCATGGCGCGCACCTTCGAGCAGGAGGTGCAGCGTGCTGTCGCCGGTGAGGCGGTGACCGGCACCGGCCCGCGCTCGGGCTTCTTCGCCTGGACCGACGGCGCTCCTGCCGACGGCTACCGCGCCCCGCGAGCGGTCGCGGCCTCCTTCGTGACGGCTGCAGGCGTGACGGCTAGGGGTGCGGTGTCCGCTACCTCTGCTGCCACGAACGGGAGGCGGCGTCCGGCCGCGATCATCACGGGGACCTACGGCGAGCAGGTGCTCACGCCGCTCCTGCCCGCGCTCCAGGCGGTCGCGGACGCCCCGTTGCGCCTGCTCCCGGTCGCGAACCGGTTCTTCGGCGGGAACATCGGCGTGACCGGCCTTCTCACGGCCGCCGATGTGGCCTCCGCCCTGGGGCGGGAGCCGGCGGGGGAGCGGTACCTGCTTCCCGACGTCGTCCTCTCGCGCGGGCGGTTTCTCGACGGCGGGAGCCTCGCCGACCTGCCCCGCCCCGTCGAGGTCGTCCCCACCGACGGGGCCTCGCTCGTCGCTGCCCTGCGCTGACATCATGCTCCCCCTCGTGGCCGTGGTCGGGCGCCCGAACGTGGGCAAATCGACCCTCGTCAACCGGTTCGTCGGCCGCCGCGAGGCCATCGTCGAGGAGCGGCCCGGGGTCACCCGCGACCGCAAGGAGATCATCGCCGAGTGGACCGGCCGCCGCTTCCGAGTCGTCGACACCGGCGGCTGGGTCGACGTCGAGGAGCCCCTGACGCGTCGGGTCACGCGGCAGGCCGAGCGTGCGATGGCGGAGGCCGACGTCATCCTCCTGGTCGTCGACGTCACCGTGGGTGTGGTCGACGAGGACGAGCGCGTGGCGTCGCTGCTCCAGCGGTCGGGGAAGCCGGTCCTCGCGGTCGCCAACAAGGTCGACGACGGAGGCCGCGACAGCGACGCGTGGGCGTTCAGCAAGCTGGGCCTGGGTGATCCCATCGGGGTCTCGGCGTTGCACGGTCGGGGGAGCGGGGATCTCCTCGACGCGGTCGTCGCCGAGCTGCCACCAGTGGTGCAGGAGGAGCCCGCGGGCGACGACCGGATCTTCTCGGTCGCCGTCGTCGGGCGCCCCAACGTGGGGAAGTCGACGCTGTTCAACCGGCTCGTGGGCGACGAGCGGGCGGTGGTGCACGACGAGCCCGGAACGACCCGCGACAGCATCGACACGGTCGTCCAGACCGAGGCCGGGCCGCTGCGCTTCGTCGACACAGCTGGCATGCGCCGCCGCAGCCGCGTCGACGAGGCCGCCGAGTACTACGGCCTCGTGCGCGCCCTCCAGTCGGTCGATCGCGCCGACGCGGCGCTGCTCGTGATCGACGCCTCCGAGGGTGTGACCCACCAGGACCAGCGGCTCGCCGAGCGCGTCGACGCCGCCGGCACCGCCGTCGTCGTCGTGCTCAACAAGTGGGACCTGCTCGACGCCGAGCAGCGCGCTCAGGTCAAGGGGCAGGTCGCCGACCGGCTCGCCTTCCTGTCGTACGCCCCCGTCCTCCAGGTGTCGGCGCTGACCGGCCGCAGCACCGGCCGGCTCCTGCCGGCGCTGCGCGAGGCCGAGGCGGCGTACCACCACCGGGTCCCCACCGCGGCTCTGAACCGTCTGGTGCAGGAGGCGCAGGCGAGGCAGTCGCCGCCTCTCGTGCGTGGCCGCCGGCCCCGGGTCCTGTACGCGACCCAGGGCGCCACCGACCCGCCGACGTTCACGCTCTTCGTGACCCATGAGCTACCGCCGACCTACCTGCGCTACCTCGAGCGCCGCATCCGTGAGGCGTTCGACCTCGGTCCCACTCCGGTCAAGCTCCGGGTACGCCGCCGGCCTCGATAACCTCGACGTGATGTCGGCGCGCAACCTGCCCGGGACCGTGGAGATCCGCGAGGTCGGTCCCCGCGACGGGCTCCAGAACGAGTCGCCCATCCCCGTCGCCGACCGTGTCCGGCTCATCGACGCCCTCAGCCGGACCGGGCTGCGGAGGATCGAGGCGGTGTCGTTCGTGAGGCCGGACGCGATCCCCTCGATGGCCGGTTCGGAGGAGGTCATGGCCTGCATCGACCGCCGGCCCGGTGTCGTGTACTCGGCTCTCGTACCCAACGTCCGCGGTGCCGAGCGCGCCCTGGCTGCGGGCGTCGACGAGCTCCAGGTGGTGGTGAGCGCGAGCGAGACCCACAGCCGCAAGAACGTCCGCCGCAGCGTGTCCGAGTCGATCGAGGGCGCGCGCGAGCTGGCGGGGCTCGCGCGGGAGGCGGGGCGACCGGTCGAAGGGATCGTGTCGACCGCCTTCGGCTGCCCGTACGAGGGCGACGTCGCACCCGACCGCGTCGCCGGTGTCGCCCGGCAACTGCTCGACGGTGGCGCCGACCGCTGCTCGTTCGGTGACACCACCGGCATGGCAACGCCGCGGCGCGTCGACGAGCTGCTCGATGCCCTCGCGGCGTCGGGCGTGCTCGCCGGGCAGGTCGGCCTGCACTTCCACAACACGCGCGGCACCGGCCTGGCCAACGTGCTCGCCGGGCTCGAGCGCGGTGTCACCCGCTTCGACGCGTCGGTCGGCGGCCTCGGGGGCTGCCCGTACGCGCCCGGAGCATCCGGCAACATCGTCACCGAGGACCTGGTGCACATGCTCGACGACATGGGCATCGAGACCGGCGTCGACCTCGACGCGCTGATCGGCGTCGCGCACCTCGCCCAGGACGTGGTGGGCCGGGAGCTCCCCGGTCAGGTGATGCGGGCCGGTGCCCGCACCCGGACCTACGCCTCGTGAGCGACCCGGCCGACAGCGTGCGCAAGCACGTCGAGCGCGCGCTCCAGGGGAACCTGGAGCGTGAGGGCGAGAAGCTCGCACGCCAGGGCAAGCGGTTCGTCCGCGACCGCCTGGCGCGGCTGCTCGATCCGGGGTCGTTCGCGGAGGACGGGCTGCTCGCGAACGCGCTGGCCGGCGATCTACCCGCCGATGGCATCGTGACCGGGGTCGGGCGAGTCGGCGACCGGCCGGTGTGCGTCATGGCCAACGACCCGACCGTCAAGGCGGGGTCGTGGGGCGCGCGGACCGTCGAGAAGATCGTGCGGCTCACCGAGACGGCGCTGCGCCGCGAGATCCCGGTCGTCTATCTGGTGGACTCGGCGGGTGCCCGCATCACCGACCAGGTCGAGCTGTTCCCGGGCCGGCGGGGCGCGGGGCGTATCTTCGCCAACCAGGTGCGCCTGTCGGGGCGCGTCCCCCAGGTCTGCTGCCTCTTCGGGCCATCCGCCGCCGGCGGTGCGTACATCCCGTCGTTCTGTGACGTGGTGTTCATGGTCGAGGGCAACGCCTCGATGTACCTCGGCTCGCCCCGCATGGCGGAGGAGGTCATCGGCGAACACACCACGCTCGAGGAGATGGGCGGCGCGCGCATGCACGCTACCGTCAGCGGCTGCGGCGACAACCTGGTGGCCGACGACGACGAAGCGGTCGACGAGGCCCGCCGGTGGCTCTCGTACCTGCCGCGCAATTGGCACGAGCGCCCACCGGCGGGGGAGGCCCGTCCGGCCCGTGCCGACGCGACGCCCATCGCCGACGTCGTTCCCGTGGAGGAGCGCCGCGCCTACGACATGCACCGCGTTATCGATGCGCTCGTCGACGAGGGCAGCTTCTTCGAGGTCAAGCCGCTGTTCGCCAAGGAGTTGATTATCGGCTTCGCCCGGCTCAACGGAGATGTCGTCGGGATCGTCGCCAACAACCCCATGCAGCTCGGCGGGGTGCTGTTCGTCGACTCGGCCGACAAGGCGGCGAGGTTTATCTGGCTCTGTGACGCGTTCAACGTGCCGTTGGTGTTCCTCGCCGACGTTCCCGGGTTCATGATCGGCACCACCGTCGAGCGGCAGGGGATCATCCGCCACGGCGCCAAGATGATCTCCGCGGTCACCGAGGCCACCGTTCCCAAGATCTCGGTGATCGTCCGTAAGGCCTACGGCGCCGGCCTCTACGCGATGTGCGGGCCCGCCTTCGACCCCGACGCCTGCCTCGCGTTGCCGACCGCCCAGATCGCGGTGATGGGGCCCGAGCCGGCGGTCAACGCCGTCTTCTACAACCGGATCCAGGCCATCGAGGACCCCGATGAGCGGGCCGCGTTCATCGCCGAGCGGCGCGCCGAGTACGAGGCCGACGTGGACCTGGTGCACCTCGCGGCCGAGCTGGTCGTCGACGCGGTGGTGCAGCCCGAGGACCTCCGGGACGAGGTTGTCCGCCGGCTCGCGCTCGCCCGCGACCGACGGCGCGAGGACTTCGCCCGTCGCCACGGCGTTCCGCCGGTGTAATACGGGGCCATCTCGCAGAGGGCCTCCTCGGTGGCCGGCTCCGCAACGCGGGTGAGCGCCCGAGCGTCGTGGGCCGACGACGGGTCTCTGGTGGGTTCGTTCCGATCGGGTCCGGAGGAGGGGGCGGGAGTGCTCGCGGCACTCGAGGCTGTGGAGAAGCAGGGGTGTTCCGCGGAACACGCCCCGCACGAGAACCTGTCGACCCGCACCGCCGACACCCCCGCGGCGGCCCGCCAGGCGGATGCGCTCGTCGAGCTGGTCGGGCGGGTGTCCGGGCCGAGCGCGGCGGAGCACCAGCGGCCTGATGTGGTAACGCGAGCGCGCGGTGCGACCAGACTGAGCACCGGGTGTGAGAATGGGCGCGTGCCGTGGTGCGCCGGGTGCTCGCGCTATCTGTCGCCGCCGACGGTGCGACCCGACGGGACCTGCCCTGCGTGTGGCCGCACCGTCGACGCCGGGCGGGCCCGCACCACGACCGGCGACGAGCCGGTCCCGCTCCCGTGGCACCTCAAGCTGCTCGCGGCCGCGGTCGTCCTCTACCTCGGCTACCGCGCCTGGGAGGGCGTCGAGTGGGTGATCGGCCGGTTCTGACCGTACGAGGCCACGTACACTCGAGGCGCGCGGGCTGTGGCGCAGCTTGGTTAGCGCGTCGGTCTGGGGGACCGAAGGTCGCGGGTTCGAGTCCCGCCAGCCCGACCGAGAAACCGCAGGTCAGCAGCGGTCTGCGCATGGGGCGCCACCGGCGGCGGCGTGCAGGTTTCTAACCCCCTTCTAACCGACGGTGTGTGTGCGGGTGTGCGGTTCCGGTAGGTGGACGACGGGTTGGCTCCGGTAGGTCCACGACACTTCTCGGACGCGGTTCCGGTAGCTGGGCGTCTAAAACTGACGGTCAGCGGCCAAGGTGGAGCGGATGGACGACAGGGCGAAGGGGCGGCATACGGGTCTCCTTCGCCCGTGAGCATTCGTCCTGGGGCCGACTACTTGCCTGCCCGGCACTTCGCCTTCGCGCCGTTGAAGCGCTCGGCGACCTCCCCGATCTCAGTTGTCAGATTCTCAATCTCTGCGGTGCCGTCCTCAAGAGCAGTCGTGGCCTCCTGTACTGATACCGGATCGAGGAAGTCCGTGTTTCCAAGGGTGAGGAACAAGCCCGACACGACCTCTCCGAACGCGGCAGCGCCGGCGAAGCCGTCTTCTGCGGCATTGAGTGCGCGGAGGCACGACTTGGGAGGCTTCTTCGCGACCGCCTCGGCATTCCCCGCCCCAACGTCGGCGATGAGTAGGAACGCGGCGCTACATGTGACGGCAATGGCTTGGCGCATGAGTGTCACGGTCAACCTCCCCCTGGGACGGTTCCCGTGTTTACCCGATCCACTGAGGCTGTGGGCGAGACAACGACGCACGATGGTGAGCCTGCCCCCGAATGCCCTAAGGCCACAGGCAAGCTACTGCCGCCAGCGGAACCTGGGACCGATACCACTCGGCTGAGCCCTGGGGCAGCGGGGCGTCCCCTCTTATCGTGACAGCCACCGGGCAACGCCGCCGTGGTGCGAACAGGTACCCGAACGGTTCTGCGAGAACGAGTACGTGCCGTCCACGCACTGGGCCGTGGCTCCAGGAGGCGCGTCAGTGCTCGCGTAGGGGCGGCATACCTCGTTGCCCTCGGAGTTGATGTACGTCCCGTTCGGACATGCCGCGCGCTCGGCAGCCCGACGCGCGGCCGAGCTCGACAAGGCCCGTCGGACGCAAGAGACTCACGGCCTCTCGGCTTTCGCTGCCTAACCTTCCTTTGGAGGAAATCCGTGAATGAATGACTTCCTTGACCAAGTGGAGGCCGCCGCAAACGACGGGCGGTTGTACTACATCGCCTTGTTGGGCGCGCTCACCGTACCGGACATATGTGGTGCCCTTGAAGCCAAGGATGGACAAGCAACTGGCGACCGGTTCAAGGCGTGGTATGACGCCCACGTTGCTCCACAGCAAAAATTTCTTACTGGTGAAGACTGCTACCGCTTTCGATGTTCTTTCTTGCACCAAGGCAGCACACAACACCCCAAGAGCGGATATAGCCGGATTCTCTTTGTCGAGCCCGGTGCGGCATCGAATGTCGTCTTGCATATGAATGTCATGATGGACGCCCTGAATATCGACGCGCGCCTGTTCTGTCTTGAAGTAGTGGACGCGGCCCGTCACTGGCTCACCGGCGTAGTGGGGACTGAGCCGTATGAGACGAACCTCAACGCCTTCGTCCGTCGCTATCCCGACGGACTTCCGCCGTACATCGGTGGCGTGTCCGTCATCAGTTGATGTCCATGCGGGGTCAGCACTACCGGGCGCAACAGGTTTCCGTAACGCGAGAAGGACCTCTCCGTCGAAGTCACGGTCCGCTTCCGCGCCCCGATTCACCGCGCACCCCCACCGGGGCTACCTGCGGCAGGGTTCCGCCAATCGTTTAGCCAATCTCTACTAGGGACAGCCGGGTACCGGCGATACGGTCCGCATATGCGGGTGGCGGCGTTGGTGCTCGGGCTCGTCGGGCTCGTGGTCAACATCGGGGCGGCGGTGTCGGGCACCACCGGTGCCCGGCGCTGCTTCACGACGGTTACCAGACGTGCACCATCGGCGGTTCCGGCAGGTCGCACCGGACGGGAACACGCCACTGTTCGCCAGCGGCCGTGCGGCACGTCACGACGAAAGCCGCAGTGCCTCCCACCCTCTCGGGGTGTCGCTGGACGATGACCAAGCGCTCTTGACCGCGGATGAACGGGCAGAGGAGTTCGGCTGTGTTCGACCACGCCTCCTCGTGCTCGGACGAGGCGATCGTAAGAACCGGTGTCTGCTTCGCCTCCGCGCGGTGGACCAGTTCGACCTCCACGAAGACCAGCGCGTCGGGCCCATCGACGTAGTCGAACCAGATGACGTCGACGTCATTCTCCTGCCGCTCGTGCCAGCGTGTCTGACCAAACCTCGCCTCGATGGTCGGGGCGCGCTCGTTGTGGCGTCGCTCCTCGTCGATGTCGGCCACCCGCTTCGCCTGGTTCGCCGACCGCCTCGCTTCCCACCACGCGAGGCCAGCCGCTCCAGCTGACCCGAGAGCGATAAGGATTGCCGCCACCTCCATGTCTGCCAGAATCGCGCAGCCCGCGCGCCGAGGAGGGGCAACTGTGGATAAACGAACGCACCCTCGTCGAGGTCGTCGGAGAGTCGCACTACCAGGACGCGCTCGATCAGCTTTGCGGCGGGCGCTGTGTGGACGGGCACAAGGTCGAGACGCCGGCAGTCATCTCGGGCGAGCCGGAGAACCCCTACGACCCGAACGCGGTGCAGGTGCTCGTGCGCGAGGAGCTTGTCGGATACCTGCCGCGAGATGCCGCCGCGGTCGTTGCCCCGAGGCTCGCTGCCCGGCCCGGGCGGAGGTACGAGGTAGAGGCGGTGATCACCGGTGGCTGGGACCGAGGCCGCGGCGACGTGGGAAGTTACGGCGTGCGCGTCTACCTGCCCCCGCCGAACTACATCTGAGTCGCTCGGGATGGATGGAATCGCGCCTGCTAGGAGTGACTTCGACCAGAACGTCGAGGAGGGGAAAGGATGGGCGCGTGGCAATGGCGGTCGAGTGTTCTCGCGTTGGCAGTGGCGACGACGGCCGCATGTGGCGGAGGCGATGGCGATCACGAACCGAGCAACGCCGACAGAGTCCGGGCGTTCGAGGCCGAGTACGAGGACTACACCGGGCAGGCGCTCCCTCGCGCGCAGCGCACCGAGCTGGTGGCCCTAGCTCGCGACAACTGCCGGAACAGCGACGACGACGTCCTCGCCCTCACCTACGCGGGGCTCCTCGACAAGGCTGGCCCTTCGACCGCGGAGGCGATGCGGCTCGGGGTGAAGCACTTCTGCTTGGACCGCCTCGATGTCTTGGAAGACGTTCGGTCGGGGCCATCCGACAGCGATGGGAGCCGCGGCGCTGGATCACGGGAAAGCGCCTCCGTGCGCCGGTTCGCGAGCGTGGTCGCGGAGTTCAAGCCTGGCCTTGAGGATGCGTTGGACGCGCACCAAAACTGCGGCGCAGCCGACTGTGCGTTCGCGCAGAACACGTACGACCGACTGTTCGCAGTCGTTAATCCGCTCACGACAATGGGCGCCGAAGTCGAGAAACTCGGCAAGCCACCCCGCGAGTTCGCGCTCGTACGCCTGGTTGAACGGACCATCGAGTCGGCTGACGACGCGCAGGCATCATGGGACAACCTGAACGGGTGTTTGGACGTTCAGCGTTCATGATGGGGGAGAACGGGTGGTCGGCCGTCGGCAAGGCTCCGGCCATGCCCTCGTAGGCGGCGCGGCCCATGATGTGTGCGTACGCGCTCTGGTAGACGCCGAGTTTCTGCTTCGTGTCCGCCGGGTCGACGGGCAGGCCGAAGCAGAACTGCCAGTACTCGGTGCCCTCGTCGGCGAGAAGGCCGTCTAGCGAGTACATGAACGCCCACGCAATCAGCTTCCGCATGATCAGAACTCCATGGTCTCGGATCGTCTGGCGACCGTGCTTGCTGGGGGAACGTGCCTGTCCCGGGGCCGCGGCGTCTGTGGCCTGTCGCTAACGCTTCAGACGCCACTGCCGCCCGGAAGTCATCGGTGCCCGGTCAACTGGCCGGTTGCGCGGTCAGGTACCGGGGTGTCTACTCGCCGCTGTCGATGGCGACGATGGCCGCCAGTATCGCTGGCTGGTTTGAGTCGAACCATGGACCCCTCCGACAGGTAGTGGCGCTCGCCTGATTGCCACTCGTCGTGCATGTCGGCCACGACCGCGCCGACGAGCCATATGACGGAACTGGGAAGATCGAAGTTCTTGAGGCCTTGATCGACCAGTTCGCGACCGCTGGAACCGCACCTGAGCGCCTATCCGCTCAGGTCCTAAGGCGCCGAAACCAATGGTGACACCGGACAGCGTCGGCTACCCACCATGCTGTGCGGAACCCACCCCAGCACCCCGCCCTCGCCGCAGGCGCTGGGTTCATGGCCGCCCACCAACAAGAAGCGGGCCGGGAAGCACACCGCCGCCGGGCCCGCTCCGAGCGTCAGGAGCGAGGGATGACCCCGGTCCAGTCGGTGCCGTCGTTGATCCGCCCGCCGATGTCCGAGGACAGCGCGGACATCCGCACCGCCCCGGGCAGGCTGCCGTCGGCGGGGCTCGACAGGCAGCGGGTGTCGACGGTCAACGAGACCGTGTCCTCGTCGACGAACCCCGCGTCATCGACGAACCCCCGACACGCCACGTCGTCCTGGTCGGGCGCGACCTGGAGCCGACGCACGGTGTAGACGTCGTCCCGGGGCAGGACCGTGCCGACGTGGACCTCGAACTCGGCCGTGGTGTCCGCGTCGACGGAGAGGAACCAGCGCTTCTGCGACGCGGCATCGTTCCGACTCGGATAGTCGATCCACAGCCGGGTGGCCACGTGGCCGAAGTCGACGCCGGCCCGGATCACCTCGGTGCCGACCCCGTCGTCCGGCGGGTCCGACACGGTGCCCTGGCAGGCGGACAGGACCACCAGCACAGCCACGCTCAGCGGTCCGCTCAGGCGGTTTCGCATCAGGCGGTTCCGCATCGATACGCACCCCTTCTGGCCCGAGTTCCTAGAGCCGTGGCCCGTCGCAGGTCAAGTCGGCTCGGGGCGTCGTCGCCCCAGGCGTGGCGTACGCACTGCCCGCCGTCGTCACTCACCTCTCGACGGCGGCGCCGCAGAGCGCCGCTTCGTCGATGTCTTCGGAGCGCTCCAGATCCGGCGAATCGGTGCGGTCCAGGCTTTATGCGCGTACCGACGGGTCTACCGGTACCGAACTGTCGTTCCGCGCTCCTGCCGGCCCGCTCTCGCAGACTGCACTGACCGAAACACCGCCGGTGACGGCTACAGCCGGGGTTCTGCCACGAGGACAGGCGAATCACGGACTCCAGCCGAGCCCGTCCCGAGACAGCTGTGAACTATGTCCTGAACTCAGATACCGCCAGCCCGACTCGAAAGACCTGGTCAGGTGGAATCGCCGAGCGCAGCGACACCGGCCCCCGCCACCCACGCGGCGTCGATCCCGGGAAGCGGGCCACCTGTTCGGCGGCCTCTTCCCGGCGGGGACGAACATCGTCACGTCGCCCGGAGCCGTCTCGTCTTCGGACCCGGCAGGGGCGTGACCCCCTCGAGACCGGGGTGTCAGCACCACCGGGTGGCTATCGGAGCGTCTCCCGCGACATCGTGGCTGCTCCCGAGAGAGGCCCGTGGCACCTAATGAGAGGTGACGGCGAACACCGGCCACGGTCCGGGTATGCCTTTGAGGGTGTGCGTACCCCGGCCCTCGAAGGTCAGGCCGGACCCGGCGACCAGGTCGACGAGCGTGCGCGTGACGAGCACCTCACCGGCGTCGGCGAGCGAGGAGACCCGTTGGCCGATGTGGACGGCGATGCCGGCGATGTCGCCAGCCCCGGAGCTCCACCTCGCCTGTATGGATTCCGGCCCGGATTGGAGACCGAGCCGGGCGACGGCATCCCGAAGGGCACAGGCACAGCGGACCGCCCGGGCTGGACCATCGAAGGTGGCAAGGACGCCGTCGCCGGTCGTCTTCACCTCGCGGCCGCGGTACCGGGCCAGCTCCCGGCGGGTCAACAGGTCGTGCTGCTCGAGGACGTGACGCCATCGGGCGTCGCCGAGGGAAGCGGCTTGCTGCGTGGAGCCGACGACGTCGGTGAACAGCACGCTGAGGAGCACCCGGTCCGTATCCGCCGCCCGTCGTTCGCCGGTGAGGAACTCCTCCACCTCGTCGAGAAGTCCGTCGGCGTCACCGATCCAGAAGACGTCGTCGCACCCGGGGAGCTCGGCACTCTTCGCGTTGGGGATGTTCCCGGCGAGATACCGGCCAGCCGCCAGGGGAACGGCCTGATTGTCGACACGGTGAACAACCAGCGTGGGAACGGTGATCGTCGGCAGGACGTCCCGCACGTCGGCGCCCAGCGTCGCGCGCAGAAGGGTGCGAGCCGTCGCCGGGCTCGCCCCGCGATGCCCGGCCCGGTCCCACCAGTCCCGAAAGTCCGGGTCGTCGGCGACGCTCGGAACGGCTACCTCGAGATAGTCGAAGCCAGGAGAACCCTCCGGGTCGACGAAGGCGTCGACGACTTCGTCCAGGTCTCCGGCTGGAAGGACGAACGGGTCGTCCTGCGCACCGACCCCGTGAGCGAATGCGTTCACGAGCACGAGGGCTCTGACCCGATCAGGACGGGTCGCGGCCAGCAGCGCTGCGACCTTGGCGTTCTCGGCAGTTGCGAAGACAGCCGCGCGATCTGAGTCAACGGCATCGAGCACGGCCAAGGCATCGTGCATCCACTGCTCGAGCGTGGGTGGGTCAGACGGTGACACCGGATCCGACAGTCCGACGCCGCGAAAGTCGAATCGGATGACGCGGCCGAACGAGGCCATCGCCCGCAGGCACCGTGCGAGGGCGGGTTCCTCGAGCATCGCGTCGACGGGAACGAACCCCACGGGCAGCATCAACACGTCGATCGGGCCGTCGCCCAAGAGCTGATAGGCGAGGTGCACGCCGCCTTCCGTCTTGGCGTATCTCGTCTCGGAGCCCACCCGGCAGCCACCTCCGCTCCGGCATCAGTCTGGCGCGACTCCTGGACCCGGACAGCGTGGATCACCCGTCCTGGTTCTCGTCGGCAAGCTCGCCTCCGGTGCGCCACCTCGCCCTCGTATGCGGCAACCTGGGGGCTCCAGTGACCCGACCGCCGCCGTGACCACGTCCCCCTCCGCCGCTCCTACCGGCCCGCCGGCCGGCGAGGAGCTCGAGGCCGCCCGGATCTTCAGCCTCTCGATCCTGGTTTCCGGCGTCCGGTGCCTGCTGACCTACGTGGTCTTCCCCTGGGTCCTGCCGCTGCTCGGGCTCGCGAGCGGCGTGGGCCCGGTCGTGGGTGTCCTCGTGGGCGTGGTCGCCATCGCCGCCAATGTCGCAAGCATCCGGCGGTTCCGTTCGAGCACGCACCCCTGGCGCCGGCCACTCATGGTGCTTAACAGCGGGGTCATCGCGCTCCTGGTGGTCCTCGTGGTCGTCGACGTGGGTGAGCTGGTGTCATGAGCGTCGAGCAACCGGCGCAGGCCGGGCCGGGACGGATTGTTCGCGCGGCGTGGCTCGTGGTCGGCCTCCTGGCGGTCGCGATCGGTGCGATCGGCATCGTCGTGCCCGGTATGCCCACCACGGTGTGCTTCATCGTGGCCGCCTGGTGCTTCTCCCGCTCGAGCCACCGCCTCGAGCGCTGGGTGCTCGGCCTTCCCCGCATCGGGCCGATGGTGCGCGACCACCGCGCCGGGCTCGGCATGCCTCGGCGCGCCAAGGCCATGGCCGTGTCGATGATCGTCGTCGCCGTCGCGCTCAGCGTGACCGTGGGCATCGACACCTGGCCGACACGACTGGTGGTGCTGACCCTCGGCGCAGTCGGAGTGGTGTACGTCGCCGCCCGTGTCCCAACCCGGGAGCGGGTGCTCCAGAAGCGGCCCCACTCACATGCTGGCGAGGTGGGCCACCCGTCGCCCGCTCAGGGCTCTTAGGCAGCCCCGCGCTGGTTCGGAAATCCTGTCGGGGCGCAACGAGTGCGGTCGGGCGGGTCGGTGAGCGCGCCAGGATGGACGCGTGGCTCGAGGCCGGGCTCGAGTGCTGATGGGCGTGGCGGCGGGGGCCGGCGCCGTGTGGTGGGTTGCCGAGGCGCGGCCGCGCACGCTGACCGCCGCCATGGTGACCGGCGGCGCCGGCGTGCTGCTTGGCGCCGCCGGTGCGCTTTCCACTGCTGACCGCGTCACGAGCGCGCCCGGCACCTCGGCCCGTGCCGCGTGGCTGGCGTGGGGCGCGCTCGCGGCCGCGGTCGTGCTGTGGAGCCTGCTCGGGCTCACCGGCCGGCTCGGGTCACCGCACCCCACGCTCACCACGCTCACCACCTCACTCACCGACGGCCGTGCGACCCGCGCGCTGCTCTTCGGCGTCTGGACGACCGCGGGCTGGAAGCTCGCCCGTGCCCGAGCCGGGTGATGGTGCGCGCCGTCGGTCTGGCCGGGTGGCTCGCCGTCGCCGCCGGCGCGCTCGTGTGCGAGGTCCGCGGCCGACGCGACGTGGGCTTCCCGACTCTCGCGGACGTCGTGCGCGCCTGCACCTGCACACGAGCGGGGCGTCTGACCGTCGTCGGCAGCTGGGTGGTGCTCGGCTGGCACCTCTTCGTCCAGCCGCCGGCCGGGTGACCGATGGGCGCGACGCCGGCCCGGATCCTGCTCGAAGGCCGGCCCGGGGCCGGCAAGACGACCGTCGCCCGGCGGCTCGCCGCCCTTCTGATCGGGCGCGGGGTCCAGCTCGCGGGCTTCACCACCGAGGAGATCCGTGAGCGCGGCCGCCGCGTGGGCTTTGGGCTGGAGACGATGGCGGGCGCCCGGGGCGTGCTCGCCCACGTCGCCTACCCGGGCCCGCCCCGCGTAGGGCGCTACGGGGTCGACCTCGCCACGCTCGAGCGCCTGGCGGTACCCGCGCTCGAGCCGCCCGCGCGTGCGGAGGGGGTGGCCATCGTCGACGAGCTCGGCAAGATGGAGCTCGCCTCGCAGCCGTTCCGCGACGCAGTGCGCGCCCTGTTCGAGAGCCGTGTCCCCGTCGTGGCCACGGTGCACGTCTTCCGCCACCCGTTCACCGACGCGCTCAAGGCCCGCGCGGACGTCGAGATTGTCCCCGTGACCGAGGCCGACCGCGACGAGCTTCCCGCCGACCTCGCCGCCCGCCTCGCATGACCGCGCGGCGTCAGACGGCGGGGCCCGCGTGTCATCCAGGTGTCACGACGGCCTCGGAGCGAGCCGAGAGAGAGCGCAGTCGCGCGCCTGACCGTCGCGAGTGCCGGGGCCTCCACCTGAGCCGTTGCCTAGCACCGCCCGGAAGCTCAGACGCGTCCCGTGGGGTCGAGCGGCAAGTCGCCCCTCCGACACGACCTCCCCTCGCGTTTGTCGTTGTCAAGCCTCACTTCTGTGGGCAATAGGTCGCTGGGGATGTCGGTAGCGGCTTCTCGCCCGTCGAACCGTGGGTCGCGTCCACAGACGAGAAGGGCGCCGCGGCGAGCCGGGTCCTCTCAGCTCGCTAGCTCGGTGAGAAGAACTGAGCGACCAGGCCTCGATCTGGCGGTGCTAGAAGATCGGGAACAGAGGGTCGAGGCCGAGAAGTACCCGTCCACACTCCTCCCACATCTGGGGTGACTGCGTCACGTGGTGCGTCACCGCGTCGGCGTCGCGGGCGTGCCGCTGCAACGGCGACGAGGTGTAGATCGACGTCCCACCAGCCAGCGCACTCGCGGTGTGTGCCACACGCAGCCGTCTCGGAGGCGTGCACTGCTGCGATCCGGCACATCGCGTGCTGTCGTTTCGTCGGCTGGCGTCCGGCCACGACCGCCTGCCACAGGTCGTCGAGCGCGTCGTAAAGGAGGGCCCGCGCCGCACCGAGAGTTGCCTCGGCGCGTGCAAGCTCGACTTGGGTGACGGGCTTGTCGGCCATGCGGGAGGTGCTGAAGGTGGGCGTCTTGTCGATCGAGAGCGTGGTCAGCTCGTCCAGGGCGGCGCGCGCGATACCGAGGCCGACCGCGGCGATCTGTGGTGCAAAGAGCGGCAGTAGAGGCATCTGGTACAAGGGCTCCGGACGGTGACGTGCCGGGTCGAACAACGATGCGACCCGCTCCTCCGGCACGAAGACATCTGTCGCCTCGAAGTCGTGGCTCCCCGTGCCGCAGAGTCCGCTCGCGTTCCACGTATCGTGAATCTGCACGTCGCTCACCGGCATGAACACGTGCGCGATCTCGGGTATCCCGAGCGGGGCCATCCGTGGTGTTCCGTCCTCCATCACGGTGCACCCCGCCAGGACCCATCCGGTGTGCTCGATCCCGCTGGCGAAACGCCAGCGACCGCTGACGCGAAACCCGCCGTTGGTCGGCACGGCCGCGCCTGCGGGCGCGATGCTCGCCGCCGTGGGGAGGGAGGGGTCGGCGAAGACCTCCTTGGCGCCGCGCTCATGCATGAAGCCGGCGAACACGCCGTTACCCAGCGCGATCATCGTGCACCAGCCGGTCGAGCCATCGGCGACGGATATGGTCTCGATCACGCGGGTCTGGTCGAGCGGGTCGAGCTCCTCCCCGCCGAGCCCGCGGGGTACCGCCAAACGGAATACGCCGGTCGTGATGAGCTGGTCGACAAGGTCGCGGGGCAGGCGGCGCCCGCGCTCGATCTCCTCACGCCGTCGCCGGATGTCAGGCAGCAGCTCATGGATCTTTCTCGAGAAACCGCTCGCGGTCATGTCGACACCTCCGCGCCTCTCCCAGCTCGCCGGGAGAGTCCTGGCGAGGCTACGGCCGCGGCGCGACAACGCACATCGCCGGAACAAGCCATTTCCGGGTGGGGAGGCGATGGTGCGTTTGCACCATCGCCGCTCAGACCAGCGCGTGCTCGAACGCGAAGGCGGTCGCGGCGGCGCGCGAGGACACCTCGAGCTTACGGAAGATGTTTTGGAGATGGCGCGACACCGTGTGCTCGCTAATGATCATTGCAGCGGCGATCTCGCGGTTGGTCTTGCCGGCGGCGACCAACCGGAGCACCTCCAGCTCGCGCGCGGAGAGCCCGCGCGGAAGATCGGCCGCATCGCCGAGCTGCTCGGCGGCCGCACGCGCATCCAGGGTCGCTCCCAGCCGTTCGAACGCCGCGCGGGCTGCCTCCAGTTCGAGCTGCGCGCGCTCGGTGTCACCGCCGCGTTTGCTGGCCAGACCGATGATCATGCGCGCCTTGGCTGCGACGTACGGCAGCTTGAGCTGTTGCCACAGCGGCCACGCACGGCTGGCGTATCGGAGCGCCTCCTCCAACTGCTCGCTGGCGAGGTGGAGCGACGCCCGCGCCGTCAGCGCGGTCGCCTCGAGCAACGTGGTGGGCGTTTCCGAGGCGGCCCTCTCCAGCGCTTCGACGGCTTCCCCGGCCGTTCCCACGTCTTCGGCGGCGATCGATACATCGACCTGCGCGGCGAGGAGACGGGCGTGCTGGTAGGTGAGTTCGCGTGTCGAGGCCAGTGACAGGCGGAGCGCAGCCTTCGCGGCATCGAGTTTCCCCTGTGCGAGCCTGATCATGGCGAGCCCGGGCTGGGGATCACGCCCGAGCTGATGGGCTCGCATGAACCAGTCCTCGGCAGTGGGCAAGTGACCGCGGCGGAGGTGGATCTCGCCAATGGCGTATAGCGCCTCGGCAACGACGTGCTGTTCCAGCCCCTGCATCTCCTCGACGGTTCGCAGCGCCTCCGATTCGGCTTGCTCCCACTCGCCGCGCAACGCGGCGATCTCCACTCGATGCATGCGGCAGATCCCATGGAAGGGAGTGATGTCGGAGATCGAGCCACACCACGTCATGGCCACCTCGGTCCATTCGCCCGCGCGACCAAGGTCGGCCCGCTCCATGCACGCAGCGACGACGTTGCAGTAGATCCAACCGGTGAACAACGGGCTCAGGCGCTGGGCGTGCACCAAGGTCATCGCTTCGTCCAGCAACGCCATTCCCTCACGCGCCTCCCCGCAGGCGAGGAGCACACGCCCCAGCGTCTGGATGCCCATGGCGTGGAGATCGAGGGAGCCGCATCGCTCTCCCAGCTCGACCGCGCGCTCGGCTCGGGCGCGAGCAAGTTCGAAATCGCCGGTCGCGCATGCGATTTCGGACTCGGTCACGGCCAGGAAGCCACGCTCGACGCAGTCTGGGTGTGCTGCAAGGTGGCGCTGCGCGCGCCTGAGCCAGCCCGACCCCACGGCCGATTCGCCCTTGATGCCGTAGTCGACGGAGAGGAACCAAGCGGCGTAGGCGGCGCGGCGGGGCTCGTCCACAGCCAGGTACCCCACGTAGGCGTGCTGTCGGGCGGCGACGGAATCGTCGAGCCGGCAAGACCACCACGCAGCGTCGGCCATCGCCTCGTGGTCGTCCGGTGCCAGCTCCGAAGGGTCAAGACGCCCGAACAGGTCGAGCGCCTCTGCCCACGAACCTTGCCGCGCGGCGGCCCTGGCCCGTTCGAGCACCGTGGCCATGAACGTTCCCCTCCGTGCTCCGTCCTAGCTCAGAATACGAAACCGACGGAAAGGCGCCCTGCCGTTCGCCGCGGAGCCGTTCTTGCGGCTCATCCAGCCGAACGCGGTCCCCGCGCTCCGTGCGGATCCAGCACCCGACGACGTCGAATCAGCGACTTGGATTGCGGCTTGTCCGCATACGGGCGGCCCTTACGAACTGTGGCAGCCTTCGTGGCCGCCCGCTCAAAAGGCCAGCCGCGCCCTCAATACAATGCGCGCCCGTGGGGTCAAGCCGCAAGTCCCCCCTCCGACACCACTTCCTCTCGTGTCCTGCTGGTCACGGCACCGCCGTTCTGTGGGTAACCGCCCCCGCGTGTGTCGTTGTCAGCCGTTTATCAGCAGGACTTCGCGGCGCGCGTGACCGCGTGCCTCGACCTGCTGCGCGGTGTCGCTCAGTAGCGTGCGGTCGTGTCATCGCGGGACGCATGGAGCGTCGAGGATCCGGACGGTCGCAACGTCGAGCTATCGGGTGACCGATGGCAACACATTCTTGACGGTCACCCGGAACTCGAGCCCTACCGGGAAGCCGTTCTCGATGCGGTGAAAGCTCCGACGAGGCGCCTGCCCGGGCGAGAGGCAGCAGAAGAATGGTTCTATCTGCAGAATGCCGGACCTAGCCGATGGCTCAAGGTGGTCGTACGCTATGAGACGCCGAGCAGCGGGCGAATCGTGACTGCGTTCGCTCGGAGGTCCATGCCATGAGCATCACGATCGGTCAGACCACCTTCGATCACGTCAGCTATGACGCGGATGCCGACGTGCTCTATCTCCACGCGGGCGATCCTGGCGAGGCGGTGGACTTCGATGAGTCTCCCGAGGGGCACGCGCTCCGCTACGACCGGAACGGCAAGCTCGTGGGGATCACCATGGTGAACGCCAAGGTGCTTCTTGACAAGGACGCTCCCATCACGATCACGATTCCGGAGCGCATCACAGTCGATCCAGCAACGCTCGCGCCCGCTATTGAATCGGCCGCTTAAGCGATCGTAGGGAACGCAGACGCCGAGCGTTGTCACCGGACGAGAACGTCTTGCTCAGCGCCGCTGAGATGTGCGTAGGACTGGAAGCGGCCACGACAGCGACGACCCGCGGTACGCCGACAAGGGTCGGGTCCCTGCTCCAGTCCCGAACCTGGAACCGCCGGACGCGACGACTTGAAACTCGCCCATCAGGTGATCACCGGGCGCGTGGTCGAGGTGCTCTTCGCAGAGCCGCCGACTGAGACGGCCGTCGGTCACGATGGAGTCGAAGTTCTCCATCAGGTCGCCTTTGGTCATCACCGGCAGGTCGACGATGTCAAGGGGCGACAGCGACCGGATATCGACGTCGCTGAGCCGCTCGCGATGCCACGCCGAACGCACCTGCGCTACCGTCAGCAACGCACGCAGCGCTTCCTCCCGCTCCTCTTGCAGCCGAGCGGTCGACCAGTCGACCCGACCGACGTACTCCGGCAACAACCGCTGCACCGCCGCTACATGTCGCTCCCGCAGCACCGTCTGGGCATGGTCGAGCTGGTTCCGGCGATCCATGACGGCTACGGCCTCCTTTTGGGGGGAGGTTGTAGCCGAGAGCCGCGCTTGTGCTTGGACGAGTCGCCTGCGGCGGCGGCGCAGTGACCGCGAAACGGCAGTCCGTGGCGTGCAAGCCATGGCGGTCGCTCATCGTCGTTGTGGTGCGACCGGAGGGCGCACGCCCCTCTTGGTTCGGGTTGCTGCTCCGAGCGGTCGCGGAAGGGAGCAGAGGGAGACCCCGCACCTCGGCGTCGACTTGGTGACCGGCGTTGGGCCCGCAGTGAAAGGCTGGGTGCATGCGGATCACGGTGGTCACCTGGGACGGTGGGAGCAACCGTCAGCCGTTCGAATCGTTATGCCGTGGGCTGCTCGACCGCGACGTCGACGTTCACGTGCTGTCCCACGAGGTGCACCGGAGGCTCTATGAGGATCTCGGGGCGAGGTTCGACGTGCTGCCAGCCGGTGAGAAGACTCCCGGGTCCCGACCGTCGGCGGTCGGGGAGCGCGAGCGGGTCATGGGTGTCTGGCTTTCGCAGGAGATCGCCGAAGCGGTCGTCGCCATGCTGAACGCTGAGCGGGTCGACATTGCGATCGTGGACGTCTCGTTGCTGACCGCGTTCGCGGGGTGCGAGGCGGCAGCGACACCGTTCATCGTCGTCCATCACTCGCTGCCTGGCGCCGCGTGGTCCGGTCCACGGCGCGAGCAGTTCGAATCGTTTATCGAACCGGTCAACGAGGTGCGCCGATCGCTCGGCCTGCCCGCGGTCGCTGGCTTCGGCGAGCTCATGTCCCTAGCGGTGGCACACATCGTGCCCACGGCGGCTGCACTCGATGCCCCCGTGCCGTGGGGACTCCCACTGCACTACGTCGGTCCTCTGCAACTGGTTGGCGCCGAGGTCAACCTGCCGGAACTGCCGCCGCGCTTTGTTCTCGTGTCGTTCAGCACAACCTGGCAACGTCAGGTCGACGTGTTGCAACGCGCGATCGACGCGCTGGCACCGCTCGATCGCGCCATGGTCGTCACGACCGGTCCATCAGTCGACCCTTCCGAGGTCACGCCGGCCCCGAACACGGTCGTGGTCGCCGAGCTACCACACCGCCCGATACTCCACCGCGTCGATGTCGTCGTGACGCACGCCGGTCATGGCACCGTCTTCTCCGCGCTCACCGCCGGCGTGCCGCTTGTCTGCATGCCGATGGGCCGTGACCAGCACGACGTGGCGCGCCGAGTCGTCGCCGTGGAGGCTGGACTCGAGCTCGACCCCAACGACGTCGGTCACGATCTCGTCGCCGCCGTGCAGCGCGTGCTCGGTGAGCGCCGGTTCGCGGACGGAGCGACGGAGATGGCACGGTGCATCGCTGGACACGGCGGCGTCGAGGCGGCGCTCGCCCTCATCGAGCGATGTGTGCAGCAGCGTGAGCGGCGAGGCAGCAGCTAGGGACTCACGGGGATGGCCATCCCCACGGCGCCGCTCCCCGCGTGGCAACTCCAGCGAGCATGGACCGGAGCACGGCCTCCTGTCACACTGAGCGATGGGATGCGGGAGACGGGGCGAACGCCCGATGTGCGATCGCGCCGGATTGTGCAAACTCTCGGGCACATCTCGAAGAGGAGGCCACGATGCCGACGGTCGACGTCAACGCCACCACCCTCTACTACGAGCGCACCGGGCAGGGACCGGCGATGCTGTTCGTGCACGGCATGTGTGGCGACGCCGAGGTGTGGGCCGACCAGGCCGGGCGTTTCTCCGACCGCTACACGTGTGTGCGCTACGACCGCCGCGGTCACACGCGTAGCGCTCGCGGCGACGCCCCCATTAGCGACAGCCTCCACGCCGACGACGCCGCCGCGCTCATCGGCGCGCTGGGGCTCGCCCCCTGCCTGCTCGTGGGATCGAGCGGTGGCGCACTCATCGGCGTCGACGTCGCCCTGCGCCACGGGCACCTACTCCGAGGCGCGGTCCTCAGCGAACCGCCGCTGTTCAGCATCGACCCTGCTGCCGGCGAGGCCTTCATGCGCGACCTGGTCCCGCCCCTCGAGGAGGCGACCACAGCCGGGGGGCCGCGAGCCGGAATCGACGCTTTCTTCTCGGTGGCGTGCCCCGGGTTGTGGTCGTCCATCGACGACACCCGCAAGGACCGCTACCGCAACAACGCCGACATCGGTTTCGCCGATCTCGAA
Source organism: Acidimicrobiia bacterium (assembly GCA_050743365.1). Classification (GTDB taxonomy): domain Bacteria; phylum Actinomycetota; class Acidimicrobiia; order IMCC26256; family JACDBD01; genus JBOGFI01. The sequence continues at coordinate 30,807 of JBOGFI010000017.1, forward strand.
TCCCCGTCGCTCGACATCACGGCCGAGGACCTCTCCGGCATCACGACCCCGGTCCTCGTTCTCGCCGGAGAGGTCACCCATCCGTCCCTCCGGTCGGTGGCCGACCGGCTGGCGGGCGCGCTGCCCGACGCCCGCTTGGTCGAGCTCGAGGGCAGCGGCCACGTCACGTACGCCGAGCGGCCCGACGCCTTCGCCGAGGCGGTCTCGGTGTTCGCGGCCGAGCTCGACCGGCGCACGCCGCTCACGTCCGGATAGAACGGGTCCGATCTCTCCGAGGGGGATCTCATGAGCCGATCGAGTGCCACCGACACCGAAGCGGAGCGTTTCGACGTCCGATCAGCCGATGGCACGTCGCTCGCGGTGTGGGTCGAAGGTGACGGGCCGCCGCTCGTCCTTGTGCACGGGGGGATGCAGGACCACACCGGCTCGGCCCTGTTGGTGGAGGCGCTGCGGAACGCCGTCACCACTTTCGCGATGGATCGCCGCGGTCGGGGCGCGAGCGCGGAGGGGACCGGTGACTATTCCATCGAGCGCGAGTTCGCAGACATCGCCGCCGTCGTCGACGCCGTCGCGGCCCGCGCCGGGCGGCCGGTCGCGGTCTGGGGCCATTCCTACGGCGCCAACTGCGCCATGGGCGCCGCCACCCTCACGGGCAACGTCGATCGCCTCGTGGTCTACGAGCCGGGCCTGGGCTACGCGTACCCGGCGGGGTCGATCGACGCCGTCGAGGACGCGGTGGCCGCTGGTGACATGGACGCCGCCGCCGACGCGCTGCTCTTCGGCATCCTGGAGATGACCGAGGAGGAGGCCGACGCCCTGCGGTCGAGTCCCGTGTGGCCGAGCCGCCTGGCCTCCCTGCCGACCGTGCCCCGGGAGCTGAGAGCCGAGGACGGGTGGGTCTACCAGCCCGGCCAGTTCGCCGGGATCACCGCTCCGACACTCGTGCTTGCGGGTTCGGAGAGCCTCCCCGCGCAGGACGAGTTCACTCGTCGCGCCGCGTCGGCGATCCCCGACGCCCGCATCCAGGTGCTCGAAGGGCACGGCCACTTCGCCCACCGAGAGGATCCCGACCTGGTCGCGGGCATCGTCCGGGAGTTCCTGGGGTCGTGACGGGGCGGCGGGCCCTGGTGGCGGTCAAACAAAGGGGGTTGAGACGTAGGAGCTTCGATCTGTATCGGTAGCGCGTCGGAGGTTCAGGCAGCGGAAAAGCACGGTTCTGAGGAGTCGCGGCCGTGGGGTCAGTCCGCGAGTCGCCCCTCCGACACACCCGTAGCCCCGGAGTCGGCTGCAGTTTGCGCGCTCAGCCAGCCCGTTCGAGCTCGCCGTCGCTGTCCTCCTCCGAACCGCCGCAGCTGATCAGCTGGCCCCGGCATCGCGGGCCCCTGACCACGTCGCAGCCGAGGTGGTGATATCCACCCGGCCGGACGCCGCAGTCGCCACAACGCGGGGCTGCGAGGTCGCCGAGATCCTGAACGACCGGCGTGAGCTGTAACGGGCATCGCCCGACCGACGATCTGGGAGACGTGCGACGGCGCGCCCGCGGCCATGCAGCGGCCGATCATCTAGCCCTCGACCCTGACACCGCCGAGCGGCTGCTAGCCGGCGAGCTCGCCGACGACGACGCACCGCCCGCCTACTCCAAGGTGGCTCGGGTGCTGGCGGCCGCGGCCGGCCCGGCGGGGCCGGGCGAGCTGGCGGGCGAGGACGAGGCCAAAGTGGCGTACGCCCGTGGCGTAGCAGACCCTGCTCCCACCGTCTCTCTCCGGCGGCTGGCGGTCGCCGGCATCGCCGTTCTTCTGCTGGCGTCCGGCACCGCCGGCGCCGCGACGGGCGCGCTTCCCGGGCGGCTGCAGAACGCCGTGTCCGACGTCCTCGAGCGAGTCGGCATCTCCGTGCCCGACGGCGGGCCATCGTCGGCGCCCGGCACCGCGCCTCCGTCGGCCGCCGGGCGGCCGGACTCGAGCGGGCTCAGCCGGTTCGGGTCGTGTGCCGCCTTCGCCACCGGCCAAGGCGACAATCGTGGGATCGGCGTCCACGTGTCGGTGGCCGGCGAGGAGGCAGCGGCGGAGCCCTGCCCCGGCACGTTGGCGACCGGAGCAGCAGCAGACGCCCCAGTGCCCCCGGTCGACGAGGGGCCGTCCCCGACTCAGGACAGCACGCCGGCAGCCCACTCGGCGCCGCCTCCGGCTGAGGACAGCACGTCCCCGGCGCAGGAGGACCCGCGCCCGCCGGGTCACGGCGGCACGCCTCCGGGGCAGGGCGGCACACCCCCGGGGCAGGACGGCACGCCTCCGGGGCAGGACGGCACACCCCCGGGCCAGGGGAGCGGGAACGGCCATGGTATTGGCAATGGGGCCAACACCTCGGGCGTTCCGGCAATCGCCGTGCTCGGAGGGTTCCCGACCGATGGAAGCGCCGCCGCCTCGCTACCGGGCTGATTGCAGCCGGACGCGCGTCCCCGAATCCGGCATCGCGCTTCGCCGACTACCTCGTGCGGCAGGCGGCGGCGATCCGCGCCGGCGCTTCGGGTCGCACCTTGGAGCGCCTTAGCCACTCTACGTGGTTGAGGGCTCGTGGCGACCACCTTGTGTGTTCGGCAAGAGCCCTGGCATACTCACTTCTGGGTGAAGGGCTCAGGGCGGCTGGGGTGGGCGCGTGGCTTCGGTTGAACCAGGTCGCGCGCGCTCCGTGACAAGGACCACCGGGGCCATCGAGGGCCGACAGACGCGGGAGTTCCCGGTGCTTCTCGACGCGGCCCGCGCCGGCGACGAGTCGGCGTTTGCAGAGCTGTATCGGGACCTCAACCCGCGGCTGGTGCGCTATCTGCGGGTCGTTGCGGGTGACGGCGCCGAAGACCTGGCCGCGGAGACGTGGATGGACGTGGTGAGGGGGTGGCATCGCTTCGCCGGGGACCAGACCGGCTTCCGTGCCTGGCTGTTCACCATCGCCCGCCGCCGGAGCATCGACGCCTGCCGAGCGGCGGCACGCCGACCACTGGTAGCTGCCGGCGACGACCGCATCGCGGAGCTCGCGGCTCCCGGCGACGCGGAATCTGCGACGGAGGAGGCGCTCTCCACGGAGGCCGCGTTACAGCTCCTTCGCGCCCTTCCCGCGGACCAGGCCGGGGTGCTCGCTTTGCGGGTGATCGCTGGTCTCGACGTCGCTGAAGTAGCGAGGGTGCTGCGCAAGCGGCCCGGAACGATCCGGGTGCAAGCGCACCGGGGGCTGCGGGCACTCGCCGAGATCCTCGGAGACCGGCGGGAGCTGTAACGGGGATCGGCCGACCTTCGATCTCGAGGTGTGCGACTTTCGGCGCGGGGCGATGCGGCGTGCGACCAGCTGACCCTCGATCCTGACACCGGTTGCTGGCCGCCGAAATCGCCGTCGGCGACGCGTCGCCCGGCTACGCGCGTCCCGTGACCTTCGGATCGGCGGCGCCGTCCGCGGAATCCGGCGCCGCAGCACGCGTCTCGGCCGACGGGAAGCACCTCACAGCCGACGGCGAGCCGTTTCACGCCCGGGGCGTCACGTACGGCGGTTTCGCCACCCGTGACGACGGCGCCCCGTACCCCGAGCGGGCGCAGATCAAGCTCGACCTTGCGGCGATGGCCGACCTCGGTCTCAACACCGTTCGGACCTACACACCCCCGCCACCGGAGTTGCTCGAGCTCGCCGAGGAGTTCGGCCTGCGGGTGCTCGTTGGCCTGCACTACCGGGATTGGCGGCTTGAGCCTGAAACCGGTAGGGCAGCACGTCGCCGGATCCTCGACGCCGGCCTCCGCGCCGTCGACGAGGCGATGGAGCGCTGCGCCGGCGACCCCACGGTGCTCGCGATCGTGGTCGGCAACGAATTACCCGTCGACCTCGTTCGGCTCCACGGCGCGGGCGCGGTCGAGAGCGTTTTGTGCGAACTCGTCGACAGGGTGCATCGATCAGATCCGGAGATGCTTGCCACCTACGCCAACTTCCCGACCACCGAGTTCCTCGACGTGTCGAACCAGGACGTCGTGTGCTTCAACGTGTTCCTCGAGCAACCGCACACGCTGAGCCGGTACCTCGCGCACCTGCAGGTTGTGGCAGGCGCCAAGCCGCTCCTCGTCACCGAGCTCGGGCTCGCCGCCGCGGTGCACGGCGAGGCCGACCAGGCCGTGTTCCTCGAGCGCCAGTTCCGCTGCGTCGCCGAGCACGGGCTGGCCGGGGCCATGGTGTTCTCGTGGACAGACGACTGGGTCGTGGCCGAGCGGCCCGTGTCGGGCTGGGGCTTCGGCATCACCGATTCGGACCGTTTCCCGAAGCCGGCGGCGGTTGCGGTGGCGAACTGGTCCCGCTCGAACGTGCCGGGTGACCTCCGGGAGCCCTGGCCCCAGATCTCGGTCGTCGTCTGCGCCTTCAACGAGGAGAACACGATCGGCGAGTGCCTGGGGTCGCTCGTGGCGAGCGACTATCCAGAGCTCGAGATCATCGCCTGCGACGACGGCTCGACCGATGGCACGTTGGCAATTGCGCGTCGCTTCCCGGTGACGGTGCTCGAGCTCCCGCATGGGGGGCTGAGCCGCGCCCGCAATGCCGGTCTCGCGGCCTCGTCGGGCGAGATCGTCGCCTACCTCGACGCCGATGCCGCATGTCACCCCGACTGGCCCTATTACCTGGCGCTGTCGTTCGAGAACGAGAACGTCGCCGCGAGCGGCGGCCCGAACCTGCCCTTCGACGACATCGATGTCGTGGAGCGCGCCGTCGGGTTGTGCCCCGGAGGCGCGCAGGAGGTTCTTGTGTCGCCCGATCGAGCCGAGCACGTTCCCGGGTGCAACATGGCGTTCCGCCGATCGGACCTCGAGCACGTCGGCGGGTTCGACCCCGTGTACCGCACCGCCGGCGATGACGTGGACGTCTGCTGGAAGTTGCTCGATTCGGGCCGGGAGATCGCCTTTGCCGCCGCCGCGCAGGTGCGTCACCACCGCCGGCACACGGTCCGGGGGTTCCTCCGCCAGCAGCGAGGGTACGGACGGGCGGAGCGGCTGCTGGCCAGGCCGCATCGTCACCGGTTCAACGGGCTCGGCCAGGCCCGCTGGCAGGGATTCCTGTATGGCGGCAGCCGGCTGCTCCCGAGGCTTCTCAGGCCGGTCGTCTACACGGGCTGGATGGGGCTCGCCCCCTTCCAGCCCGTCATCAGGCACCGGTCGGCGCGACTCGGCGCCTGGGTGGCAGCGACGCTCCCGCTCATCGCCGTCGGTGGGGCGCTGGGCGTCGCGCTCGCGGCCACGTCACTGTGGTGGTTGCTGTTGCCCGGGCTCGCCGCGCTCGCGATGCTCGGATACGGCATCGCCACCGCCCTGGCCGCGCCGCTCGGTCACCGAGTCGGGCGCCGCGTCGCGACGCGGGCGCTCGTCGGCGTCCTCCACGTGGCGCAGCCCTTCGCCCGCACGTGGGGACGCCTGACGGGCCGGAAGGGGCCTGCCCGATCGCCCACCCCCGCTCCGTGGTCGGGCAATCGGGCGGCCTGGCTCGCCGACCTCGAGCACGAGCTGCGTCGCACCAGGCTGAAGGTCGACGTCGGTGGCCAAGGGCGGACCTGGGACCTGCGCGTGACCGCGGCCGGACTGGTCAGCGCGCGGGTCACCACCGCGGTCCTCTGGGAGTGGGAGCCCCGGTGTCGGGTGTCGCTGCGCATGGGCCCGGCGACGGTGCTTATGGGCTCCGCCAGCATCCTCCTGGCCGCCACCGGGTCCGTCGTCGGCTGGCTCGGGCTCGGCGTCTTGCTCCTCATGGCCGCCGTGACGTCCCAGTGGGTCCGCGCCACGGTGCACCGGGCGGTCTCGGCGACCACCGAGACGAGGCAATGACCCCTCCCAGACGTCCGGCTGGGAGGGGGCGTTACCGGGCCCTTGCCCGATACCCCCGACAGCAGTGGCCCCGCCTGGTCATCATCCTCGTCCTGACGGCCGTTGCCTCGGCCCTGACCGCCCTACAACCACTGGCACTCAAGCTGCTGGTCGATACCGCGCTCGGCGACGGACCGGTCCCGCGGCCCGTTGACTGGCTGTTGGGTGTCCTCTCCGCGGAGCCGACGACCACCGTGCTCGTACTCGTGGCGGGGTGCTTTGGCCTTGCGGTCACGCTGGCCGCGCATGCGACGAGCGCGCTCGTGAGCTGGACCTGGGTGGTCACCGGTCAGCGCATGGTGCGACATCTGACCACGGACACGTTTCAGCGCCTCCAACGACTCTCGTTGCTGTTCCACACGCGCCAACCGGCGGGCGACTCGTTGAGCCGACTCACGACGGACACGTGGTCCGTGTACACGGCGACGGAGGCGGCTCTCGTCTCGCCGGTGATCCACGTCCTGACCATCTCGGCCGTTGCCTTCGCGGCCTGGCAGCTCGATCCCCTGCTCGCCGCGTTGTCCCTCGCGGTGGCTCCGGCGTTGGCCGCTTCGGCCCGATACTTCGGGCATCGCCTGCGGAGCCGAGCCCGTTCCCATCGTGACGCCCATGGCGAGCTGACGAGCTTCGTGCACCAGGTCCTCGTATCCATCCCGCTCGTCCAGGCCTTCAACGCGCAGGCGAGGAACCGCCGCCGATTCGACGAGCTCGCCGATCGGTGGGTCCGCGCCTCCAGGCGCGCCGTGGTCACCGAGGCGGTGGCCCAGTCGGTCGGCGGTGTGATCACCACGTTGGGCATCGCTCTCGTGCTCGTGGTGGGTGGCCTGCGTGTCCTCGAGGGCGGGGTGTCGCTGGGCACGCTGCTGGCGTTCGTCGCCTACGTGCAGGTCCTGGAGCGGGAAGCGAACGGGCTTCTGTCGATCCACCGCACGCTCCATATCGCGGGCGCAAGCGTCGACCGCGTCATCGAGGTGTTGGAGAGTGACGAGGCGGTGCGGGATCCGGTGCGGCCGCGGCGTTTGCCGGCGTCGGTGCCGGGACGGGACGGTGGGGTGGGGTTCGAAGCCGTGACGTACGGCTACGAG
>JBOGFI010000018.1:0-25510 GCA_050743365.1 Acidimicrobiia bacterium
GCGGTGGCGGCCGCCGTCGCCCTGTTCGTCGCCCGGAGCGGCGGTGGCGAGGCCCAGCGCCCCCAGCTCGAGGCGTCGCCAGAGCCGGCGCCGACGACGACCGGGCCGGCACCGACGACCACGCTGCCCCCGTTCACGAGCACGATCGCCGAGGCGGTCGTGCCCGAGATCGCGGTGTTCGAGACGCCGGAGGCACCGCTGCCCTCGCGGACGCTGCCGAACCCGTGGCACGTGAACGACGACCCCTCGGAGCCGACCGTCGCGCAGGTGTTCCTCGTCGAGGAGCAACGCGACGACGGCTGGGTCCGCGTCCTGTTGCCGGTGCGGCCCAACGGCACGAGCGGGTGGGTCCGCGCCTCGGACGTCAAGCTCAGCCACACCCCTTACCACATCACCGTCGAGCTCGGCGCACACCGGATCACCGTCTACGAGGGCGAGCGCGTCATCCTCCAGGAGCCGGCCGCCATCGGCAAGCCGGCGACGCCGACCCCGCCGGGGAAGTACTACATCCGGGTGTTGCTCCAGTCGCCCAACCCCGACAGCGTGTACGGGCCGTACGCCTACGGGCTGTCGGCCCACTCCGACGCCCTCACGAGCTTTAGCGGCGGCGACGCCGAGGTCGGCATCCACGGCAACAACGACGCGTCGGTGCTGGGCCAGAGCGTGAGCGCCGGCTGCGTGCGGATGAGCAACGACGGCATCACCCGTCTGACGGAGATGCTCCCGCTCGGCACCCCGGTCGAGATCGTCGGGTAGCCGGCGCATTCAGAGATGGGCCTCGGACCCGAGGGACTCGACCACACCGTCGGCAGCCACCCCGGGCACGTCGTAACCGCTCTCGCGCAGCGGGAGCTCGCGTAGCCACCACACCACCGCGAACGCGGCCAACGCGATGATCGCCGCGCACAGGAACACGGTGTGAAGCGACGCCTCGAACGCGTCCGCCACCCCTTGCTGCACGCCGGTCGGCAGCTCCCGGATCTGGGCGGGGCTGCCCTGAAGGCGGTCGGGGTCGACGCCCCCCAGGGCGGCAACGGGGAGACGACGGGCGAACTCGACCGTGAGCCGGGCGTTGAGGACGGCGCCGAACACGGCCGCGCCCAACGCTCCTCCCATCGTGCGTACGAAGGTGACCGCCGATGTGGCGGCGCCGAGGTCACCCTGGTCGACCGCGTTCTGCACCGCCAGCACGAGGACGGGCGTGACGAACCCGATGCCGAGACCGACCAGCACCATGAACGCCGACGACGCGAGCCTCGGTGTGGCCGCGTCCATGCGGGAGAAGCACGCGAAGCCGATCGTCATGAGGCCGAGCCCGAGCACCGGGAAGAGCTTGTAGCGACCGACGTGGGTGATAATCCGCCCGCACGTCGTCGAGCCGACCAGGATGCCGCTCATGATCGGGAGCAGCAGCAGCCCTGAGTTGGTGGCGCTCGATCCCTTCACGATCTGGAGGTAGAGCGGCAGGAACAGGATCGCCCCGAACATCGCCAGCCCGACGATGAGGGCGGTCATGCTCGAGACGGTGAACACGGAGTTGCGGAACAGGCGGAGCGGGATGATCGGCTCGAGCGCGCGACGCTCCTGCACCACGAAGGCGGTGAGCAGCATGGCGCCGACGACCCCGAGCCCGACGATCGTGGGTGAGCCCCACGCATACTCGTTACCGCCCCACACCGTGAGGAGGATCAGGCTGGTGATGGCCCCGACGAGGAGCGCCGCCCCGAGGAAGTCGATCGCGTGGCCACGCCGCTGCTGCGGGAGACGCAGCGCCGAGCTCGTGATCACGAGCGCAGCGATGCCGACCGGGAGGTTCACGTAGAACACCCAGCGCCACGACACTTGGTCGACGAGGAACCCTCCCAGCAGCGGCCCGGCCACGCTTGCCACCGCGAACACGGAGGCGACATAGCCCTGATAGCGGCCGCGCTGCCGTGGCGCGACGATGTCGCCGACGATGGCGAAGGTGAGCACGAGCAGGCCGCCGGCGCCCAGGCCCTGCACCGCCCGGAACGCGATGAGCTGGGCCATGCTCTGCGCGACACCCGCGAGCAGCGACCCGACGAGGAACACCACGATCGATGCCTGGAACAGCTCCCGGCGGCCGTAGAGGTCGCTGAGCTTGCCGGCGAGCGGCATTACCGCTGTCGACGTGAGCAGGTACGCCGACGCCACCCAGGAGATGTGGTCGAGGCCGCCGAGCTCGCCCACGATGGTGGGAAGCGCGGTGGCCACGATCGTCTGGTCGAGAGCGGCGAGGAACATGCCGGCCATGAGCCCGCCGAAGACTGTGAGGATCTGCCGGTGAGTGAAGGAATACGCGGGAGCCTCGCTCAATCGAGCAGGAGCTGCGCGGCGGTCCCGAGGTCGGTCGCGACCCGGGGCGCCTCGTCGACCCCGCCGACCCACCCGATGAGCGACGAGAACCACACCTGCTGGAGCGCACGGGCCACTGCGAGATCCCGCGGCGAGGGCGCGCCCTCGTGCATCGCCTCCGTGATAATTCCGGTCATCGCCTCGGTGACCTTGCGGACGACATCGGCCTCGGACGGGTGGGCGGAGCCGCACGCCCGCACCATGGCCGCCGTGACCTCGGGGTGACGCTGCAGGGACGCGGTGGCGCGCCCCAGCACGTCGACGACGCGCTGAGCGGGGGTGTCGCCCGCCGGGGGCCTCGTGTCCAGCTGATCGGCCAGCGCCCCGATCTGCTCCACCATCGCCTCGAGCAGCAACCGCTCCTTCGAGGTGAAGTAGCGGTACACGGTGCCGAGGGCGACATCGGCTTCCGCAGCCACGTCCCGCATCTGGACCGCCTCGAAGCCTCCGCCCTCCGCCAGCCGCAGCGCGGCATCGAGCACGCGGCGCCGGCGGGCGGCCTGGTTGCGGGCGAGCGCGTTGGCGGCGGACGATGAGGGAGCGGCCACGCGCCAGAGTGAAACACGTTCTGATTCCGGGGCGCAACCACCCGGCTGGAGCCAGGCGGGGCTGAACCAAGGAGGACGCCGTGGGAACCGACCTGCTCGACCTGTCGGAGAAGATCTGGACCGGCGAGTCCGACGGCGCCGCTCACCAGTGGTTCGGGCACTTCGGCGAGGTGGCCTCCCCGAGGTCCGACACTGCCTTCGTGGCCGCGTTCAGCAACGTCAACGCGATCGCCACCGACGACGGGCTGGTCGTCGTCGACACCAGCAGCCCCCTGAACACCGAGCAGGCCCACGACGCGCTCCGCGGCTGGGACCGCCGGCCGGCGCACACGATCGTCTACACGCACGGTCACATCGACCATGTCTTCGGCGTCGAGCGCTACGAGGCGGACGCGCGCGATGCGGGGGCGCCCGCCCCGCGGGTCGTCGCCCACGAGGCCGTGCCGGCGCGCTTCGACCGCTACATCGCCACCGCCGGGTACAACCAGGTGATCAACCGGCGGCAGTTCCAGCTTCCGGACTTCGAGTGGCCGCTCGACTACCGCTATCCCGACCAGACCTACCGCGACGCCCGCGCGATCGACGTAGGCGGGGTGCCGTTCGAGCTGCACCACGCCCGCGGCGAGACAGACGACCACACCTGGGTGTGGCAGCCCGAACGGCGCACGCTGTTCTGCGGCGACCTGTTCTGCTGGGTGTCGCCGAACTGCGGCAACCCGCAGAAGGTGCAGCGCTATCCCAAGGACTGGGCGGTGGCGCTGCGGACGATGGCCGCCCTCGACCCGGAGATCCTCCTCCCCGGCCATGGGCTGCCGATCGTGGGCGCCGGGCGGATCCGCCAGTCGCTGGGTGACGCGGCCACGCTCCTCGAGTCGCTCCACGACCAGACGGTGGCGATGATGAACGAAGGTGCCCGCCTCGACGAGATCGTGCACGGCGTCGATTACCGGCAGGACCTCCTCGAGAAGCCCTACCTGCGGCCGGTCTACGACGAGCCCGAGTTCGTCGTGCGCAACACGTGGCGGCTGTACGGCGGCTGGTACGACGGCAACCCGGCCAACCTCAAGCCCGCGCCCGAGGCCGACCTCGCTCGTGAGATCGCCGCGCTGGCAGGGGGCGCCGACCGGCTGGCCGACCGGGCGCGAGCGGCGGCGCAGCGGGGCGAGCTGCGGCTCGCGGGGCACCTCGCCGAATGGGCCGCGCTCTCGGCGCCCGACGACCCGCTGGTACAGGGCGCCCGGGCGGAGGTGAACGAGGCCCGAGTACGAGCCGAGGAGTCGACGATGTCGAAGGGCGTCTTCTCTTGGGCGGCGGCGGAGTCGCGCCGGCGGTCGACCAAGAAGAAGCGGTAGTCGACCCGCGCGACCGGTGCCCGTACACCTCCCGCGGGAAGAGGGACTCCTTGGATCGCACACGGGTCTTGGGTTGGATCGGCAGCGAGGGGGCGACGCCCCCCGCGGTGGAGCTCGCGTTCAGGACGATTGCATCGTCGGACGAGTCGTGCCGTCGGATAGGAAGCGTCGGCCGCGGCCGAACGGCGGTCCAGGTGTCGGCGTGCGGCGCCCGTCCGGCTGTCGGGGTGGCGAGCCATCCGGACGGCTCCTTCGCCGTCATGGACGGCGAGCTCTTCGGCGACCGCGGGGTCGTCCCTGCTGACGCGGCCGCGGAGTCGGCGCTCGCCGACGTCCTCGCTCGCGGGTACATCGCCGCCGCCGGGTGGAACGCCGAGGCCGTCGTCTCCGTCTGGGATGCATCGACGGAGATCCTCGTCGTCGCTCGTGACCGCATGGGCGTGAGCCCGGCGTACTGGTGGGAATCCGGAGGGGGTATTGCCTGGGTGTCCGATCTGAGCTCGGCGGTGGGCGCGGGCGCGCCCGCCGACCCCGACCCTCTCGCCGTCGACGTTTTCCTCGCCACCGGAAGGGTCCCGGCACCGTGGACATTCCTCGAAGCGGTGAGGAAGATCCCGCCGGGGCATGCGTTGGTCGTCTCGCCCGGACGTCCTCCTCGGGTGCTCTGCTATTGGCGGCAGACCGGCCAGCCGAAGCTGAACCTGAGCGATTCCGAGCGCGCCGACCGGTTGGCGGCTGCTCTGGAGGTGTCGCTGCGGCGACGGTCGACGGCGGACGGGAAGCTCGGGGCGCTCCTCTCCAGCGGTGTCGATTCCACCCTTCTCGTGGCGGGTGTCCGGGAGCTGTTGCAGCTACCGCTCTCGACGTTCACCTTTCGCTACCTCGAGTACGAGGGCGTGTACAACGAGGACGAGCCGGCTGCCGAGCGGGCCCGGCACTTCGGATGCGACCATGAGCGCATCGACGTCAGCCCGCACGAGCTGGCGGCGCGCTTCTCGTCGATCGTCTCCGGGTTCGGCGAGCCGTTCACGTACGGACTCCACTCGTTTCTGCTCGAGAAGGCAGGTGACGCCGGGGTCGGCGCCTTGCTGAGCGGTGTCGGGCCCGATGGCTGGTACTTCTCGCAGCGGTCGGCTCGCGCCGTCATGCTGCTCCGGAGGGCACCCTTCGGCGTCGGGCGGGTCGCCCTCCGCGCCAGCGAGCGCGTCGACCCTCGCAGTCGCGTGCATCGGCTGTCGCGTCTGCTCACGCACGGAGTCGGAGGGATGCGGTGGAACATGGTCCTGGCTCCGACCCCCCTACGTCGGGAGATCGAGCGGGACGCGTCGGTAGCGGAGCGCGGTGAGCGTGAGCTTCGGCGGCTCATCGACGACACCACCGCCACCTACCGAGGCGAGACTGCGGCCGACCGGGACATCTTCACCGAGCAGCGGTGCTTCACTGCCGAGCACCTGACGTTCTGGAACCACCGTTGGGGACGAGTCCACGGGATACCCGTGCGGCATCCCTACTTCGACAACGACCTGCACGAGCTCGTGCTGCGGCTACGCCGCGACCGCGAGGCCAAGGAGGAACTGCGTCAACTCGCCGAGACGCTCATGCCGCGCGAGTTCGCGCGCGCGCCGAAGATCTTCCAAAGCGTTCCGATCAGCATCTGGCTGCGCGGCCCACTCACCCCGCTTCTCCATGACGCGCTGTCGCCCGACCGGATCGAGCGGAGCGGTCTCTTCGATCCGGATGCAGTCAAACGCCTGATCGCAGAGCACCTGTCCGGCGAGGCGGATCGGGACTGGGTCCTGTGGTCCTTGATGACGCTGGTGGAGTGGCGTCTGGAGCTCGCGTCGCGCGCCACCTCGTGGCGATAGCGGCAACATCTCGCGGGGCGGTCATCAAGCCCTGGCGGCGAAGAGCCGCCAGCTGCCCGGTACGCCCTTGAGCTCGTGCTCACCACGGTCCTCGAACTCGATGCCCGAGCCGGCGACCAGGTCCTTGACGGTGCTGGACACCATGATCTCGGACGGCTGTGCGAGCGCGGACACCCGCTGACCGATGTGCACCGCTACCCCGCCTATGTCCTCGCCGCGGACCTCGATTTCGCCGGTGTGCAGGCCGACACGAACATCCAGGTGCAGGTCAGAAGCCGCGTCGCGGAGGGCGCACGCGCAGCGGATAGCACGGGCCGGCCCGTCGAAGGTGGCCAGGAAGCCATCACCGGTCGCCTTCACTTCGCGACCCCGGAAGGCCGCCAGTTGACGCCGGACGGCAGCGTCGTGAGCATCGAGGACGTCCCTCCACCGACGGTCGCCGAGGGATGCCGCCCGCTCGGTGGAGCCAACGACGTCGGTGAACATGACCGTGGCGAGGACCCGGTCGGGCTCGGGCGCGACCCGCACCCCCGTCAGGAACTCTCGGACCTCCTCGACGACGGCGTCCGAATCACCGACCCAGGGGAAGTGATCCGGACCTGGCAGCTCGACGTACCGAGCGCCGGGGATCTGCTCGGCCATCCAGCGGCCGGCCCGCCAGTTGACGACGCGGTCGCCGTGACGGTGGAGCACCAGCGTCGGCACACGGAGCGCCGGCAGCACGTGACGCACGTCGATGTCCATGAACATGGTGAAGAGCGCCGTGAGGCCGTCGGGACTCACGCCGGCGCGCCGATAGCGACCAAGCCACGCCATGGCTTGGGGGTCGTCGGCAAGTGTTGGCGCCCAGATGTCGATGTCCTCGCCCGTGTAGAGCAACGGCACGACAAGGTCGAATGCCGCCTCGAGCAGTCCTTCCGCGGGAGGGGCCCAGGGGTAATCGGGCGCCTCGGTCGAGCGGGCCATGCCGCCATGCAGCACTAACGCGTGAGTGCGCTCCGGGTAGGTGGCTGCGAACAGAAGGCACATCGGCGCGCCCTCCGAGATGCCCATGAGGACGGCGCGTTCCGATCCCGCGGCATCCATGACCGCTCGAACGTCGTCCATCCGCTCTTCGAGCGTCGCGATCCCGACCGCCCGATCCGAAAGGCCGGTTCCTCGCTTGTCGAACAGGATCAGCCGACTAAACGATGCCAGCCCCCGGATGAAGCGAGCCATGCCCGGGTTTTCCCACTCCATATCGATATGGCTCACGAATCCCTGGACGAGCACGAGATCCCGCTCACCTTCGCCTACCACCTGGTACGCGATGTGTACGTCCTCGTTCTGCGCGTACCGAACCGGAGTCGGCTCTATCACACCCGCGAGGCTACAGATCACCTCTTGAACCTGCTTCAGATGACCGCGCGGGAACTCCGATGGCGCGCCCGAGGTGCTTGACTCTGGCACGGATAGATTCGCGCGATGGGCCAGGCCGTGGGCGATCGCGCCGAGGCGCCGTAGATAACCGAGATGGAGCTGCACAGCTCCCATACCCGGTAGAGCCCGCCATTGCGACTTGTCGCCGCAGGGACGATGATGCGGGGGCTGGTCGACCCTGGGAGGTGGCCGATGTTCGTTCAAGTGATCGAAGGTCGCGTGGCTGATCGCGACGGCCTGCGCCGTCAGATGGACGGTTGGATGCGTGAGCTGCGTCCGGGGGCAGCGGGGTTCCTCGGATCCACCGCCGGCGTGACGGATGACGGCTACGCAATCACTTTCGCCCGCTTCGAGTCGGCCGCAGCCGCTAAGGCCAATAGCGAGCGGCCTGAGCAGGGCCGCTGGTGGGCCGAGACCGAGAAGTGCTTCGGTGGGGAGGTCACGTTCACGGATTCCGACGACGTCGAGACGTTCCTCGCGGGCGGGTCCAACGACGCTGGGTTCGTCCAGATCATGCGATCCAGCGGCGCGGACCGTGATCAGATGCACGCGATGGACGAGAGTTTCGTCAAGCATGCCGAATCGTTCCGCCCTGACCTCATTGGTGGGCTCCGCGTATGGACCGGACCTGACACCTGCGTCGAGGTCGCCTACTTCACAAGTGAGGCTGAGGCGCGCGAGGGCGAGAAGAAGGAGCCGCCCGCCGAGCTCGCCGACCAGATGGGCGACTTCGAAGAGCAGATGGCCAACACCAAGTTCCTCGATCTTCGGGACCCCTGGCTCTACTGACAGGACCATTCGCGTCAGCAAAGGCGAGATGCCACGCGGCGGCAGGCAAGGCCCGTGGCTCTTGCATCAGTTGAGTTCCCGTTCGGCGTGGACGACGGCGCTGGTAAACGAGACGAGCACTTGACCGGCATCGACGACCGGGTTGAAGCCGGTTGCAGGACCACCGTCGAGCTCGGCTCGCAGTGCTGACATCACCGCGTCGCGATCCGCGGCATCGGTCAGCATCTGGTCGATGGGGAGGGTGAAAGGATCCGACGTCTCGCCGTAGCTCAGTGGGCCGACGCTCGAACGGAGGAGCTCGGCCAGCTCGGGTTCGAGGAGGACGCCGGCGTGGGACGGATCGACGCAGCGGTGGACTTCGTCGAACAGCTCGCGCACCTGCGCGCTCGGCGCCACCATGTCGGCCACCACTACACGGCCCCCAGGTCGGCAGACCCTTGCCATCTCGGCAACCGGTTGCTCGGGACGCGGGAAGTGGTGCAGCGAGCCCCGGCAGGCGACTAGGTCGAACGATGCATCCAGGAAGGGAAGGGCGGCGGCGTTGCCCTCCTGGAGGAGCACGTTGGTGATGCCGGCGTCGCGAAGGCGGTCGGCGGCGAGTAGGAGCAGCGCGCGCGTCAGGTCCAAGCCGACGACTTGGCGCACGTGCGGCGCGGCCAGCTCGGCGCCATGGGCGGCCCCGCAGGCGACGTCGAGGACGATCATGTCCCGGTCCAGCGGCTCCAGCCACGCCAGCGGCGAGGCCGGGCGCCGGGCGAACGGTGAGTCCTCGCCGGTGAAGAGCCCGACCTGCTGCTCGAATGACCGACGCACGACCGCGTCATGCTCGCTTGCGCTCATGAACCCATTAGTACGCTGCGGCCGGGATGACCGTCTCCGCGCGTTCGGCCAACGATCTGCCCGTCGCGGCCAACGCGGAGATGGTCGATATGCGGGAGGGGGCACCGGTGCGCGCCGGTACGTATTCCTACGAGGGCGACGACCTCGTGACCGGGTGGCACACCCATGACCTCCACCAGATCGAGTACGCGTTCCAGGGGGTGGTCGAGGTCGAGACCGAGGCAGCCCACTACCTCCTTCCGCCCCAACAGGCGGTGTGGATACCTGCAGGTCTGGCCCACAGCACGACCCTGAAGCGGGTACGGACGGTGTCGGTCTTCTTCGATCCGGAGATGGTCCGCGGTGCCGACGACCGCGCCCGGATCCTGGCGGCAGCGCCGGTCATCCGGGAGATGATCGTCTACGGAGTGCGCTGGCCCATCAACCGCCCGGCCAGCGATCCGGTCGCCGACGCCTTCTTCGAGGCGCTGGCACGACTCGCGCGCGATTGGCTCGATCACGAGACGCCGCTCTGCTTGCCGACAAGCACCGATCCTGTGGTGGCAGCCGTGATGGTGTACACGAACGCGCACCTGGACGACGTCACGGTCCGCGACGTCTGCCGTGCGGTCGGTTTGTCCGAGCGGACGTTGCGACGGCAGTTCTCGGCCGCGACCGGGATGACGTGGCGCCAGTACCTGCTCGAGGGTCGGCTGCTGCGTTCCATGGCGCTCTTGGCCGGGCCCGGACCGACCGTCCTCGATGTCGCCACCAGCGTAGGGTTCGACAGCGTGAGCGCCTTCACGCGGGCGTTCGGCCGCTACACCGGGGAGACACCCACGGCGTACCGACGGCGCGTGACGAGCAGTTGACTCAACTGGCGCCGCCGGTGTCGAAGACCTCGAAGACTCAGCTGGAGCAACGTCCTTCCGGGGGCAGGAGATCGACGGCCGGATTGCGGTCGAAGAACCCCACCGGAGCGAGGAGGAACCCGGCGTACTCGACCGGCATGACGGGCCAGTCCTCCGGCCGGGGTACGTGGGTCAAGCCGAACGTGTACCAGACGACCACGTCGGTGTCGGCGACGGGACGGTCGCCCGCGGTCCAGCGAGCGAGACCGTCGCCACCGGGATGCTGGTTGGGGTACTCGCCCGCCGCCCGCCGCTCGTCGGGGGAGTAGGGCGTCACCCAGAGGTTCCGGGTCGCGAACCGGGCCCGCCGGCCGACGCTCGAGTCGGGGTCGGCGAGCAGTGCCGGCGTCGGCCCGGGGACCAGCTTGTACCCCACCGGCTCGCCGAGGCGGTTGGGTACGGCCGGGTTGACGATCTTCCAGTAGCGGCTGACCGACGGGTCGACGACCCGCTGAGCCTGCTGCTCGGTCTCGAGGAGGGTGGCACGGGGGACGAACGCGTTCGACCACGGGTTGGCCGGCCCCGGCGGCAGCCGCTCGGCGTCGACCTCGTAGACCGAGTTCTCGCTGCCGTCGACGTCGAAGTCGAGCCGCACGTTGAAGAGGTGCTGGTGCACCGGGGCCGCCAGGCCGGGTGCCACGACCGGCGACCACGGGGGCCGCTCGTCGGGGGCGACCGCCCGGGTCGAGAGGACGCCGGTGAGCTTGACCTCCAGCTGGATGCTCCCGTCGAGGTAGAGGTACCAGTAGAAGCCGTACTCATAGTTCCCCACCGTGGCGATCGAGCTGATCACCAGGCGGCGTGAGCGTCGGACCTCACTCGTACCACTGTGGAGATCGACGTGCTTCCACAGGATCCCGTAGTCCTCCTCGTGCATGCACACCGCGTTGGAAACCGTGTAGGCCTCGCCGGTCTCGCTCGCGAACAGCGCGTCGAGGTAGCGGATCTCGCCGAGGCAGTCGCAGCCGAGCGTGAGCGAGTTCGCCAGCCGGCCCAGGCCCCATTCGCCGGCGTCGAACGCGTTCTTCCAGCCGTGCATCGGGCCGGGGTCGCCGTAGGGCACCACCATCTCCGACACCGACGCACGGTGGAGGATCGGGCGCACCCTCCCACCGTCCTCGTACCCGAGCGTGTGGAGCACGAGGCCCTCGTACGGGTCCATCGAGACCCGCAGCGACCAGCGCTGCCAACGCACGAGGTTGCCCTCGACGCTGAAGCCCGGCCCTTCGGGCTGCGTGATCCCGAGCGGCGCGAGGGCGTCGCGGAGCGGTCCCACGTCGTCGGGGTGATACGACCCCCGCTCCGGGGGGAACGGCACCTCGCCGTAATCGTCGACCTGGAGCACCTCGCCTCGCCCGAGGTCGACGAAGGCGATGAGGCCCTCGACCGGCCGGGCGTAGCCATTGTCGGCCTCGCCCTCCCGCAGGTACGCGAGGCACCGGGTGATGCGCCGCCCCTCCTCGACGGGGAGACCGAACGCGCCCGGTGGCCACGGGTCGATCTGGACCCGGTCGAGGTCGGTGACGCCCCGCCGGCGCATCGCGTCCTGCCAGCCGGGATGCGCCTTCACCGCTGCGATCGCGTTCATCGCCTCCTCGAAGAGCAGGGCGGGCCGGGCGTCGGGCACCTCGTCGAAGGAGCACAGCTCGCCGGTGCTCAGCGACACGACCACCTCGATCAGGCTCGCGTCGGGCCCGGGGACGACCGTGAGCCGCACCCGGCGGTCGACACGATCGCCGGGCGCGAACGCCCGCACCGCGGCCTTGGGCGGCTCCTCGAGGACGACCCGGGCGAAGCGAGCGGCGTCGCCGATGCGCCCGCTCGCGCGCAGGATGGCGACCGCGGCCTCGATCTCGGTGGCGGTGAGCGTCTCGAGCGGGTGCGAGGGAACTGGGAGGGTCTCGGGGACCGCGTGCTCGGTGATGTCGGTCATCGCTTCTCTCTTCCCGTCTCGTCGGTCTTCTCTGGTCCGGCGATACCGGCACCGCGCGCTCGGAACCCTGACGGAGACGTCATGGTACCGTCGCCGCCCCGAGCGGACGAAGGAGACCGCGTGAACATCGCCGGCTCGACCGTGCTCGTCACCGGCGCTTCGTCGGGGATCGGTGCCGAGCTCGCGCCGCAGCTCGCCGAGAGGGGCGCCACCGTCGGCGTCGTCGCCCGCCGCGCCGACCGGCTGGAGGCGGTACTCGATCGCTGCCGGGAGCATGCGCCCGACTCACGCATGTGGGCCGCCGACCTCGGTGACCTCGAGCTGGCCGAGAGCGTCGCCGACGAGGCCTGGGACTCGTTCGGCCACCTCGACTGCCTGGTGAACAACGCCGCAATCGCCAAGCGCAAGCACGTGTTCGACCTCACCGTCGAGGATGTTCAACACACCATGGACGTGAACTTCTTCTCGCCCGTCCGCATGACGATGGCGCTGCTCCCCCGCATGCGCGAGCGCGGCTCGGGCCTCGTTGTCAACGTGTCGAGCATGGGCGGGCGGCTCGGCATCGTCCACGAAGCGGCGTATTGCGCGGCGAAGTTCGCCCTGTGCGGGTGGAGCGAGTCGATGGAGATAGATGTTGCCGGGAGCGGCGTCGCCGTGAAGCTCGTGCTCCCCGGGCCGATCGCCACCGAGATCTGGGAGCAGCAGCCCGGCGAGCTCCCCGGCCTCTACGAGGGGCCGTTCGTGTCGGCGGCCGACTGCGCTGCCGACATCGTCGCCGCCATCGCCGGCGACGGGTTCGAGTACTTCACGCCCGCCGAGGTCGAAGGTGGCTACGGCGCCCAGAAGGACATGGTCGTCGGGAAGACCCAGGATGTCGACAGCTTCGTGACGCTCATGGTGGCGATGCGGAAGGGCGCACCGGATCGCTGAGACAGTGCCCACCTTCGCGGTGGGTGACTGCCTGCGCTACGGGCAAGAGGTCACTGGTTGCGGGCGTCCTGATGGTCTTGCTCGACGCTCGTCACGCCGGTGCCGGGCTGCGTCTCGTCGGCGGCGCGCTCGTCGCCCCTCAGGTCGCTGTCGCGACCGGTGCTGCCGTGCTCCTGCTCGTCGGGACGGGCCCGACGCCGGCGGCGGAACCGGTCGAGGAACGAGCGGCGACGCCGGCGCTCGCCGACGTTGGTGTCATCGCCGCCGTCGGTGTCGGTCCGCGACGGCGTGAGGACCCCGTTGCGCTCGGCCCGCCGGCGCTTGCGCTCGAGCCGCCGCTGGCTCTTGTCGAGGTCGGCTTCGGGACCGATGCCGGGGTCGAGGGCACGGGCGGCCAGCCGCTGATGCCAGCGCTCGCCCCGACTCCCGCCGAGAAGGCTCCCGACGAGCATGGCGAGGAGCGCAGCGATCCCGGCCACGGAGCCGATCTCGGCCCACTCGTCACCCGACGTGGGGATGCCGAGGCTGTCGAGCCGGTCGAGGAGGGCGTCGGTTCCGTCCTGGGCGTGGGCGATGGCGGCCACCGCCACCAGCACGAGCACCCCGAAGACGAAGACGAGGAAGCCGTGGAGCACACCGGCCCGGCGCGCCATGCGCCCGGCGACGTAACCCCCGAAGAGGTAGGCGGCCAGGAACACGACGGCCACGACGACCGCGGCTCCGGTGCCCAGGTTGCGCCAGTCGTTGTCGCTGATCTTCTCGCTGTCGATGCCGATGGCGTGCAGCACCGCCGCCACGATCCCGGCCACGATGGCGAAGGCGCCGTATGCAGCCAGAACGCCGGCGGCGGCACTGAAGCCGGAGACCTTCCCCCACCCGGCATCCCGGACGAGCGCCAGGCGGTCCCGCCCGTGCTCCACCGCTGCCCGCCGCTCACGCCGGTCCTCGATCGCGCGTGCCATGAGTCCCCCCGGAGTATCGATGAGGCTCCATGGTTAGTGTTCCCGTCCGCGCGAACGGGAAACCCCGCCTCAAACGGCGACGCCCGTGCCCGTCTTCTCCACCCGAACCGGGATGCCGTTGAGCACCGCGTTCCCGGACAGCGGGTCGAAGAGCGAGGCGTCGGCCACGACGTTGCTGTTCACCCCGGGGCGCTTCGCCGCCACTGACAGGTCTGCCCCCTCGGCGTCGTGCCCCCACCCGTGGGGGATGCTGACCACTCCCGGCATGATCGCGTCCGTCACCTCGACGACGACCTCGACCGTTCCTGTCCGCGACGTCACCTGCGCCCGGTCGCCGCCGGCCACGCCGATGCGGGTGGCGTCGTCGGGATGGACGTGCAGGGTGCAGCGCTCCTTGCCCTTGACCAAGACCTCCACGTTGTGCATCCACGAGTTGTTGGAGCGCAGGTCGCGCCGCCCGATCAGCACCATCTCGCCGTTACGTCGCGTGAGCGACGCGCGCAGCCGGGCGACGTCGTCGACGACGGGCGCGGGCGCCAGCTCGATCTTCCCGGTCTCGGTGCGCAGCAGCTCGGGCACACGCGGCTCGAGTGGGCCGAGATCGATGCCGTGGGGATTGGCCTCGAGCACCGTCAGCGACAGCCCGTCGGGGTCGGCGCCGAACCCGTCGCCGTAAGGGCCGGTCCGCAGCATGAGGTCGAGCACGCGCTCGGGGCCGCGGCGGGCCGACAGTGCCTCGAGCAGCTCGGCGGGATCACGACCCTCGACGTTGGAGTGGGAGCGCCGGACCGCCTTGTCGACGAGCCCCGCGACCACGAAGTCGTCGAGCGCAGCCGGATCGGCGCCGGCGCCCTGCCCCGACGCGATGGCCGCGAGGCGAAGCAGGATCTCCCACTCCGGGACCTCGCCCGATTCGAGGTCGACGAGCGGCGGCGAGTAGTTGGCGACGTTGCGGATGGCGAGCGAGTAGAGCGCGAGGTCGTAGTGGCTGCGGGCGAGGATGCCCTCGGGCGGCAGGATCACGTGGGCGTGGCGGGTGGTCTCGTTGCGGTAGATGTCGACGCTCACCATGAAGTCGAGTGAGGCGAGGGCGCGGTCGAGCCGGCGGCTGTCGGGCGTCGACACCACCGGGTTGCCGGCCACGGTGATCATCCCGCGGACTTGGCCCTCGCCGGGGGTGTCGATCTCCTCGGCCAGGCACACGACCGGCAACTCGCCGAAGACCTCGGGGAGGCCGCGCACGCGGCTGTGTCGCCGCCCGAAGCGCACGCCCCGCCCCGCACCGGGGGCACCGCCGGTGTTGGCCCCGCCGGTGGCCGGCTTGGTGAACATCGCGCCGCCCTCCCGGTCGAGGTTGCCGGTGAGGGTGTTGCACACGTCGACCAGCCAGCTGGCGAGCGTGCCGAACTCCTGGGTGCAGGTGCCGATGCGGGCGTACACGGCCGCCCGCGGCGCCGCCGCCAGCTCGTGGGCCGTACGGCGGATGGTGCCGGCATCGATGCCGCACAGCGGCGCCACCGCTTCCGGCGCGAAGTCGCGGGCGAGGCGCTCCACCTCGGCCAGGCCGTTGACGTGCTCGGCGAGGCGTCCGGGCGAGACGAGCCCCTCCGCGAACAGCGTGTGCACGACCGCGAACAGGAACTGGGCGTCGGTGCCGGGGCGGATGAAGAGGTGCTCGTCGGCCTCCTCGGCCGTCTTCGAGCGTCGGGGGTCGACGACGACGAGCTTCCCGCCCCGGGCGCGCAGCGCCCGCAGCCGGCCGGGGAGGTCGGGGGCGGTCATCAGGCTGCCGTTCGACGCGAACGGGTTGGCGCCCAGCATGAGCAGGTGGTCGGTGCGGTCGACGTCAGGCACGGGGACGCTGAGCGCGCCGCCGAACATCAAGCCGGCCGACACGTGCTTGGGCATCTGGTCGACGGTGCTGGCCGAGTACACGTTGCTGCTGCCCAGGGCCTGGATCAGGACCCGGTTGTAGACGAGGCCGGAGAGGTTGTGGGCGTTGGGGTTGCCGATGTAGAGCGCGACCGCGTCGCGGCCGTGAGAGTCGATCACGCGCGTCAAGCCCCGCTCGACCTCGGCAAACGCGTCGTCCCAGCCGATCGCCGTCCACGTGTCGCCGCGCCGGAGTTGCGGGGCCCGGATGCGGTCGGGGTCGCTCTCGAGCGCCTTGATCGCGGTGCCCTTGGGGCAGAGGTAGCCGTGACTGAACACGTCGTCGCGGTCGCCGCGCACGAGCGTGACCTCGCGGTCTCGGAGGTGCAGCTCCAGCCCGCAGGTCGCTTCGCACAGCGGGCAGGTGCGGTACACGGTTCGGGTGGCAGACTCTGGAGTCGGCATGGGCCCCAGCCTACGGCGGCGGCACGAGGGGGAGGGAAGATGAAGGCACTCGTCTTCGGCGTGCCCGCCGACATCTCGGACCTGCCCCTGCCCTCGGGCGACAACTCCCTGCTCGAGGGGCTGGCGAGCACGCCGATGGCGCTCCAGGAGGTGGCCGACCCCGAGCCGCTCGGGCCCGACTGGGTGGTGCTCGAGAGCCGGATGACCGGCATCTGCGGCTCCGACTCGAAGCAGGTGTTCATGGACGTGGGCGGCGACGCCACCGACTTCGCCATGACCGCCTTCATCTCGTTCCCGCAGGTGCTCGGGCACGAGGTCGTGGCCGACGTGGTCGAGGTGGGGCCCGAGGCGAAGGGCGTGGAGGTGGGCCAGCGGGTGGTGCTCCAGTGCTGGCTCTCGTGCGGGCCGCGCGGGATCTCGCCTCTGTGCCCGGCGTGTGGGGCGGACGACTACAGCCTGTGCTGGAACTTCACCGAGGGCCGGCTCTCCCCCGGTATCCACAGCGGCAACTCGTCCGACGGCACCGGTGGTTTCGCCGAGCGGCTGCCCGCGCACGACTCGCAGGCGATCGCGGTCCCCGACTCCGTGTCCGACGAGGTGGCGGTGCTGGCCGACCCGTTCGCGGTGTCGCTGCACGCGATCACGCGCAATCCGCCGCCGCCCGGCGGGAAGGCGCTGGTGTGGGGCGCGGGAGCGCTCGGCACGACGAGCGTCGCCATCCTCCGGTCGCTCTACCCCACCGTCGACGTCGCGGCCGTCGTCCGCCATCCCGCCCAGCAGGAGCTCGCCCGCAAGCTCGGCGCGCACGTGATCGACTCCGAGCAAGACGACGAGGCGATCGTCGTGGCACTGGCCGAGTGGTCGGGTGCCCCGCTGCGGCAGCCGTGGGAGGGGCTCCCCCTCACCCACCCCGGCCACGTCGACGTCACGTACGACACGATCGGCGCACCGAAGACCATCGAGCTCGCGCTGCGGGTCATGGCCTCCCGGGGCTCGCTGGTCGTGAGCGGCGTGCACGCGGCAGGCAGGTTCGAGTGGTCACCGTGGTACTTCAAGGAGGTGCGCATGGTGGGCTCGAACGCCTTCGGCGTCGAGGAGGTCGACGGCGTGCGCCAGCATGCGATCCGGCACTACCTCGACCTCGTGCAGGGCGGGCGGGTCGACATTTCGCCCATGCTCACCCACACGTTCCGGCTCGACCAGTGGCGGCAGGCGTTCACCACCATCGCCGAGCAGCACGAGACCGGCGCGATCAAGGTCGCCTTCGACTTCCGGGGTTGACGCGGCCTCAGCTGACGGTGGCGGCGTCGCGCTGCCGCTCGCCGAGCAAGCCGAGGGCGAGGCACGCGGGGCAGGCCGCCTCGGCCCACGCCTGGGGACCGGCGCGCCGGCCTCGTCGCACCAGCCAGAACACCGCCGCCCCGACGACGAGGGCGGCCAGCGCCACGAGCGCCGGGACGGTGGCGCGTTCGATCAGCTCGCGCGCCGGTGGTCCGAGGAAGAACCCGAGGAAGAGATGAAGCTGGAGGAAAACGCTGCTGCCCAGCACCAGCGCCGGGAGGGCCCGGCGCGCGGTCAGGCCCGACCCGCCGGCGGCAACGACGGTGAGCGTTCGCAGCCCGGGCGTGCCCCGACCGACACACAGCGCCGCCCGGCCGCGCCGCTCCACCACGCCGGTGGCACGGGCCAGGCGCTCGGCGGTCAGCCCCAGGCGGGGCCCAAGGCGCGTCACCACCGCGTTGCCCGGCCCCCGGCACAGCGCGAACAGCGCCGCCGTCCCGACGAGCGCCACCAGCTCGATGGCGAGCACCGCCCCCCACAGCGGGATGCTCCCGGCGGCCGCTCGCTCGCCGAGCAGCAGGATGACCAGGTCGGCCGGGATCGGGATGGGGATCCCGGCCTCCATGGGGACGAGCAGGGCGACGGCCGCGGGCACACCCAGCGCGCCGGGTGCGGCGGCAAGGACGTGTGTCCGCATCGCTGATGGTTCGCCGTCGACGCTCTCACGGATCAGCGCCGCTGACCCGCATGATGCGTGCGCTGACGGCCCCTACGGCACTCACCGCACGCATCTAGGGTTGGGAACGTGGCCGAGCGGATCTACTTCCGGCAGCTGCTCGCCGGGCGCGACTTCGCCCGCGACGACCCGATCGCCCGCCAGATGGTGAACTTCGCCTATCTCCTGGGCGACACGGAGCGGCGGGAGGCGGTGGCGGTCGACCCCGCGTACGGCGTGGGCGAGCTGGTCGACCTGCTCGCCGGCGACGGCTTGCGCCTGACCGGCGTGCTCGTCACCCACTGGCACCCCGACCACGTGGGCGGCGACCTCATGGGATACCCGATCGAAGGTCTGCGCGAGCTGCTCGCCCGCGACGACGTGACGGCGAAGGTGCACGTGCAGCGGGACGAGGCCGAGTGGGTGAAGCGGGCGACGGGTGTCTCCGACTCCGACCTCACGCTCCACGACAGCGGCGACACCGTCATGGTGGGCGACATCCCCGTTCGCCTCATGCACACCCCCGGGCACACCCCGGGCAGTCAGTGCTTCGTGGTCGACGGCCGCCTGGTCGCCGGCGACACGCTGTTCCTCGAGGGCTGCGGGCGCACGGACCTGCCCGGAGGCGACCCGGCGGCGATGTACGAGAGCCTTACGCAGCGTCTCGCGGCCGTACCCGACGACACCGTGCTCTACCCCGGCCACCTCTACTCGCCCGAGCCCTCGGCGACGATGGGCGAGACCCGCGCCCGCAACTACGTGTTCCGCCTCCGCACGCCCGAGCAGTGGATGGCGATGTTCGGCGACGGCTTCTGACCAGAGCCGGCGTGGACTACCCCCACCTGTTCTCGCCGCTGCGTATCGGGCCCCTCGAGTCGCGCAACCGGATCGTCTGCGGCGCCCACTTCACGCAGTTCACCGAGCCCAACCGTACCTGGGGCGAGCCCGGCTTCTACGGGCGGCGCTACGGCCGCTACCTGGGTGACATCGCCCGGGGCGGCGCCGGCGTGGTGATCGCCGGACAGGCCCAGGTGCACCCGACGACCGCGTACCAGATGCCCAACAACGCCGCCGCCTGGCCCGAGGAGGCGATCCCCGACTTCGAGCGCGTCACCGGACCGATCCACGACCACGGCGCGCTGGCGTTCATCCAGCTCGCGCACAACGGCGGCGTGAACCACGGCGCCTGGTCGAAGCTCCCCGCCTGGGCGCCGTCCCATGTCGCCAACTACTTCGAGCCGCCGAAGCCGCTCGAGCGCCACGAGATCCGTGAGCTCGTCGAGCACTTCGCCCGTTCGGCGCGCAACGCGGTGGCAGGGGGCTTCGACGGGGTCGAAGTCCACGGCGCCCACGGCTACCTGATCCACGAGTTCCTCTCGCCGCGCAGCAACCACCGCACCGACGACTACGGAGGGAGCCTCGAGAACCGGATGCGCTTCGCGGTCGAGGTGCTGGAAGCGGTGCGCGAGGCGGTGGGCGGGGACGTGGCCGTGGGCCTGCGGCTCGTGGGCGACGAGGAGGTCGGCGACGCCGGGCTCACCGCCGCCGACGCGGCGGCGATCGGGGCCCGCTTCGAGGCCCTCGGGCTCGTCGACTTCCTGAACGTGAGCGTGGGCCTGTCGGGACTCGGCATGGTCCGACCCGTGTACTCGCCGCATCTCCTCGGCGTGTACGCCGCCCGCGCGGTGAAGGAGGCGGTCGCGGCCGTCCCCGTCTTCGCCGTGCACCGGATCGTCACCCCCGACGAGGCCGAGAAGATCGTCGAGCGCGGCGACGCCGATGCGATCACGCTCGCCCGCGCGCTCATCGCCGACCCGGAGTGGCCGGCCAAGGCGCGCGCGGGCGCGGCGCACACGATCCGCCTTTGCACCGGCTGCAACCAGGGGTGCTACGGCAACCTGCTCCAGAGCCTCCCGATCACCTGCCCCACCAACCCGGCGGTGGGACGGGAGGCGGAGCTGGGCCTTGGGAGTCTCGAGCAGGCGGCGCGGAGCTGGCGCGTGGTCGTCGTCGGGGGCGGCCCGGGCGGCCTCGAGGCGGCCTGGGTCGCGGCGGCGCGCGGCCACGACGTGACGCTCCTCGAGCGCGGCGATGCTCTGGGCGGGAAGATCCGGCTCGCCCAGCTGCTGCCCGGTCGGGCCGAGCTGGCCGACTTCGCCGACTGGCGCGCCGGCGAATGCGAGCGACGCGGCGTCGACATCCGGCTCGGGGTCGAGGCCGGCGTCGACGAGGTCTTGGCGCTGGAGCCCGATGCGGTCGTCGTCGCCACCGGTGGGCGGGCGACCGTGACCGGATCCTCGAAGTGGCACCCCATGCCCGTGCCCGGATCGAACCGCGACTTCGTGGTCGACCACGAGCGCGCGCTGGTCGACGCCGACCGGCTCGGGAGTCGCGTCGTGATCCTCGACGCCGTCGGCCACATCGAGGGCGTCGGCCTGGGCGAGCTCCTCGCCGCCGCGGGCAAGGAGGTGACCGTCGCCCTCCCGCTGCCTACGCCGATGCTTCTCGACGGGGAGACCATGGCCGAGGCGATCCCGCGCGCCGCCCGGGCCGGGGCCCGCTGGCGGCCCAACACCGTGATGGTCTCGATCGGCGACCACGAGGCCACCCTGGTGGACGTCTACTCGGGCCGGCTCGAGACGCTCCCCGCCGACACGGTGGTCATCCGCACCCACGGGCTCCCGAACGCGCAGCTCTACCTCGATCTCGTCGATCGGGTCCCTGAGGTCGTGCGCGTCGGCGACGCGGTGGCGGTCCGCCCGGTGGACCGGGCGATCTTCGACGGCCACATGGCCGGACGCCACATCTGACGCGACCGGATCGGCAACGGCCTCCGAGGGTCGCGGGCTACGCCGGCTCCCCTGCCGACGCCGGCATGCCGCAGTCGGTGAAGTAGCGGAACTCGCCGTCGATCTCGACCAGGTGCATGGCGTTGAGCACCTTCAGTCTCCAAGGAGGCCCGGGCTGACGAACGTCTTTGGGAACTACATCTAGGCGGGATCGAACACGACGGGGAGTGCGACCGGGCCCCGGAATGCGTACCCCTCGATCAGCGGGGCCGGCGCGTCGCGGTCGAGGCGCAGGCTCGGCAGGCGGGTGAGGATCGCATCCAGCCCGACGTGCAGCTCGAGCCGGGCCAGGTGCATCCCCAGGCACTGGTGGGGCCCGGTGCCGAAGGCGAGGTGGTGCGCGGTCGGGCGGTCGAGCCGCCACTCGGCGGCGTCCTCGAAGCGGGCTTCGTCGCGGTCGGCCGAGCCGGTGATGACCCCGACCGGTGCTCCCGCCGGGATCGGGCAGCCCGCGATCTCCACGTCCCGGGTCGTGACCCGGCTGACCTGGGTAACCGAGGTCTCCCAGCGCAGCGTCTCCTCGATCACCGCCGCGATCAGCTCACGGTCGGCGAGCACGCGCTGCATCTCGTCGGGATGAGTCAGGAGCGCCACCAGCGCGTTGCCCATGACGCGGAAGGTCGTCTCGGCCCCGGCCGGCAGCAGCAGCCGCAGGAAGCCGTAGATCTTCTCGTCGGTGAGCTGGTGGCCGTCGATCTCGGCAGTGACGAGGTCGCTGATGAGGTCGCCCTTCGGTTGTCGGCGGCGATCCTCGACGATGGGCGCGAGGTAGGCGCGCATCGCCTGCGACGCCGCGAACCCGCGCTCGGGGTCGAGCGGTCCGGTGTTGATCTCCTCGGCCCACCGGTGGAACTGCTCGTGGTCGTCGAGGGGCACGCCCACGATCCCGCAGATCACCTGCACGGGGTACCTGCTCGTGATCTGGCGCACGAGGTCGGCGCGACCGAGTGGGGCGATGCGGTCGATGAGGCGGTCGATCGCGGGTCGGATGAGCTCGCCCTCCCAGCGCTCCAATGCCGACGCCCGGAAGGCGTGCGCCACGAGGTTGCGGTAGGCCCGGTGCTCGGCGCCGTCCATGGCCAGGATCAGCTCGCCCATGAACTGGCCGATGTGCTCGGCGTTGATCGACGACGAGAACGTCTTCCAGTCGCGCAGCGCCGCCTCCGCGTCGGCGTAGCGGGTGATCTGGTAGGCGCCGCCGCCGGTGGCGCCACCCTCCTCGAAGTGCAGGACCGGGCACCGCTCGCGGGCCTCGGCCCACGTGGGGTACGGCTGAGTGGTGGTCCAGTCGAGCCGCGCGGCAGCATCGCTCGCCATACCTGACACGGTAGTCAGGCCGGCCCGACTACGCGAAGGCCTGCGGGTATCCCGGCGCCCGCGCGAGCCCGACTAAGAGAGTTGCAGGGACTTGGTCTCGAGGTACTCCTCGAGGCCGTACCTACCCAGCTCGCGGCCGTGGCCCGACTGCTTGTAGCCGCCGAAGGGCGCCAGCGGGTTGAAGTTCTGGCCGTTGATGTCGACCTGACCTGCCTGGATGCGCCGCCCCACCTGCGAGGCGTGCTCCTTGTTACCGCCGTAGACGCCGGCGTGGAGGCCGTAGATCGTGTCGTTCGCGATGCGCACGGCGTCGTCCTCGTCGTCGTAGGGGATGACCGAGAGCACCGGGCCGAAGATCTCCTCCTGCGCGATCGTCATGTCGTTGCGCACGTTGGCGAACACGGTCGGCTTCACGAAGTAGCCCTTCTCGATGCCCTGGGGGGCGTCGGGACCGCCGGTGACGAGCTCGGCGCCCTCCTCGATGCCCTTCTTGATGTAGTTGCGCACCCGCTCCCTTTGGGTCTCGGAGATCAGCGGGCCGAGGCGCGACGACGGATCGGTGGGGTCGCCCACGGTGTAGCTCTCGGCCTCCTCCTTGACCCTCGCCACGATCTCGTCGTGCTTGCTCCGGGGCACGAGCATGCGGGTCCAGGCGATGCACGTCTGGCCCGAGTTCATGTAGCAGCTGCCGATGCCGGCCTTCACCGCGTCCTCGACGGGAGCGTCCTCGAGGATGAGGAAGGGTGACTTGCCGCCCAGCTCGAGCGCCACCTTCTTCACGGTCTGAGCGGCGAGCTCGGACACGCGCCGTCCCGCCCGGGTCGAGCCGGTGAAGCTGACCATGTCGATGTCGGGGTGGGAGGCGATCGCCTCACCGACGACCGGGCCGGTCCCTGACACGAGGTTGAACACCCCGCCGGGCAGGCCGATCTCGTCGACGATGTCGGCGAGGATGAACGCGTTGAGCGGCGCCACCTCGCTCGGCTTGAGCACCACTGTGCAGCCGGCGGCGAGCGCGGGCGCGACCTTGGCCACGATCTGGTGGAGCGGATAGTTCCAGGGCGTGATGCACCCGACGACGCCGAGCGGCTCGCGCACGACGAGCGAGTTGCCGATCTGCTCCTCGAACGGGAACTGGTTGACGATGTCGACGTAGGAGCCCATCACCATCGCGGGCAGGCCGGCCTGGATCATCTGGGAGAACACCAGCGGCATCCCGACCTCGCCCGTGATCGTCTGGGCGATGTCGTCCATCCGCGCCTGGAGCCCCTCCTGGAGGCGCTGGAGGTACTTAGCGCGCTCCTCGACCGGCGTCGAGCTCCATGTGGCAAAGGCGGTCTTCGCGGCCGCGACCGCTTTGTCGACGTCCTCGGGCGCGCCGTCCGGCACGCGGCCCATCACCTCTTCAGTGGTGGCGTTGATGACCTCGATGCTGCCCTTGCCCGTCGACGGCTCCCACGCGCCGTCGATGTAGATCCTGTCGCGGTCCTGCATGGTGGCCTACTCCCCTGGTCGCACTCGACTGCCGGTCAATCTAGTGCCCCTTCCGCCGACCTTCACCGCCGCGTTGTCGGCGGCCGGCACCCTTCCTCGGACCTGACAGACGCGTCAGGTCCGCGCCACGCTGCTCTAACCTTGGCGCCGTGGGCAAGCCGGCGGCGCTCGGCGCCGACCCGTTCGCCGAGGACGAGGACCAGCAGGCTCTGCGCAAGCTGGCGCGCGACGTCGCCGAGCGGGAGCTTCTGCCCAACGCGCGCCACTGGGACGAGACCGAGGAGTTCCCCCAGGGCTCCTGGGACGCGTTGCGCAAGGCCGACCTCTTTGGGATCACCGTCGGCGAGCGCTACGGCGGCATGGGCCTGGGCGACGTCGAGGCTGCGATCGTGCTCGACGAGCTGGCCCGGGTCGACGTGTCGAGCGCCATCCTGGCCCAGCTCATCTACAACGGGCCGCCGCGCGCGATCGAGCACCTCGGCACCGACGCGCTGAAGGACCGGTGGCTGCCGCCGGCGGCATCGGGCGAGGCCCTGTTCTGCATCGGCATCAGCGAGACCGAGGCGGGGTCGGCCGTCAACCACATGCGGGCGCGGCTCACCGCCGACGGCGACGGCTACCGCCTGAACGGGTACAAGAACTACGTCACCGGCGGGCACAAGGCGGCCGCCTGCCTGGTGTGGTGCCGGTTCCCGGGCAGCGAGGGGTCGAAGGGCATCGGCGCGGTGGTGGTCGACCTCGCGTCGGAAGGCGTCACGATGGCGGGTACGCACGTGAAGATGGGGTTGCGGGGGACGAGCGAGGCCGAGCTCGCCTTCGACGATGTGTACGTCGCGCCCGAGGACGTGCTGCTCCCCGGCGACCCTGCCGACAGCGAGGCGTTCAAGGCGCTGATCTCGCACATCAACCACGAGCGCTGCGGCAACGCGGCGATGTGCATCGGCGCTGCCCAGGGCGCCCTCGAGTACGCGGTCCGCTACATGAACGAGCGCACGGTGGGGGGTCGTCCGATCGCCGAGCTCCAGGGGCTGCAGTGGAAGGTCGCCGACATGGCAACCCAGCTCGAGGGTGCCCGGCTGCTGCTCCAGCGGGCGGTGCGTCTCGCGGGCCCGCACGGCACGCCGCCCGCACTCGAGACGGCGATGGCCAAGACGGCGGCAAACCTGGCGGCGAAGTTCGTGTGCGACGAGGCGATCCAGCTCCTGGGCGGCTACGGCTACAGCCGCGAGTACCCGGTCGAACGCGCCTATCGCGATATCCGCGGACTGTGCATCGGCGCGGGCACGGTGGAGATCCAGCGCAACTTCGTCGGCTCCCAGGTGGTGCGGGGCAAGACGTCGGTGAGCCCGGGCTGGCGCAACCCGCTGGCGTGACTCCAGCTTTGGCGTCGCACCGGGGCGCGTGACACAGCGTCTGCGACGCCAAAGCCGACGATGACTCCGCTCCGACCCACGTACCGGCACCCGCGGGCGCGCGAGTACCGAGTACCGGGGGGACCGTGGGACCTGCCGTCGCTGGACGCGCTGGTCACGGACGCCGCCCGCGGGGCGCGCGGCGAGCTCGTCGTCGACGACACCGCCGGCGTCCGGCTCGACGGTCGCGGGCTCGAGGCG
>JBOGFI010000019.1:0-8691 GCA_050743365.1 Acidimicrobiia bacterium
CTAGCCTGGGCGGTTCGTCCCGTCGACCCGCGCGCCCGTCCTGGTAGGGAGGCCCGCACACGTGAGCCAGCCGTGGATCTCCTCGATCGTCGGTCGCGACATGGCCGTCGACCTCGGTACCGCCAACACCGTGGTCTACGTGCGGGGGCACGGCATCGTCCTCAACGAGCCGTCGATCGTCGCGATCAGCGTGCGCGACGGGCGGCCGCTCGCGGTGGGGATGGAAGCGAAGCAGATGCTGGGGCGCACCCCAGGTCACATCCAGGCCATCCGTCCCCTCAAGGACGGCGTGATCGCCGACTTCGACATCTGCGAGAAGATGCTCCGCTACTTCATCCAGCGGGTGCACCAGCGCCGCTGGGCGAAGCCCCGCATGGTGATCTGCGTACCGTCGGGGATCACCGGGGTCGAGCAGCGCGCGGTCCAGGAAGCAGCCGAGTTCGCCGGCGCCCGGAAGCCCGCCTACATCATCGAGGAGCCGATGGCCGCCGCCATCGGGGCCGGGCTCCCGGTGCACGAGCCCGCCGGGAACATGATCGTCGACGTCGGTGGCGGCACGACCGAGGTCGCGGTCATCTCGCTGGGCGGGATCGTGGCGAGCGAGTCGGTGCGCATCGCCGGCGACGAGATCGACGAGGCGATCATCAACTTCTGCAAGAAGGAGTACTCGCTCGCACTGGGCGAGCGCACCGCCGAGCAGATCAAGCTCGAGCTCGCCAGCGCGTGGCCCCTGAAGGAGGAGCTGTACGCCGAGATCCGCGGGCGTGACCTCGTCACCGGCCTCCCG
This sequence comes from Acidimicrobiia bacterium, assembly GCA_050743365.1. GTDB lineage: Bacteria > Actinomycetota > Acidimicrobiia > IMCC26256 > JACDBD01 > JBOGFI01. The sequence continues at coordinate 788 of JBOGFI010000019.1, forward strand.
AAGACGATCGTGGTGTCGACCGGCGAGCTGCGTGAGTGCATCGAGGAGCCGGTCATGGCGATCGTCGACGCGGTGAAATACACGCTCGACCGGACGCCGCCGGAGCTCGCCGCCGACATCATGGAGAAGGGCATCGTCATCACCGGCGGCGGGGGGCTGCTCCACGGCCTCGACACCCGGGTGGCCGCCGAGACCGGCATGCCCGTCTACATGGCCGACAACCCGTTGTTTTCGGTCGTCCTCGGCTCCGGGCAGTGCCTGGAGCAGTTCGACGTCCTGAAGCAGGTCCTGCTCGCGTCGCAGCAGCACTGATCGACCTCGCGGAGGGAGGTCGTCCCGATCGTGGTCGTCTACCGTCGTGGTAATCGGCGCGCGGTGCTGGTCCTACTCGTCGTGACGGCGGTGACGCTCATCACTCTCGACGTTCGCGGGACCGGGCCGATCGACGAGATCCGCGGCGCGGCCCGTGACGTGATCGCCCCGGTCGCCTCCGCGGCCGACCGGGTGTTCTCGTCCGTGGGCGACTGGGTCGGTGGTGTGACCCGGGCGGGGTCGCTCAGGGACGAGAATGCCCGGCTGCGGCGCGAGCTCGAAGACGCACGCGGGACCTCGGCCAAGAGCCGCGGCTACGCGAGCGAGAACGAGCGGCTCACCGAGCTGCTCGACCTCCCGTACGCGGAGGACGCGGGCGCGGTCGCAGCGCGCGTCGTGTCCGGGTCTCCCGGCAACTTCGAGTGGACGGTGCAGATCGACCGCGGCACCAGCCACGGCGTCAGCGAGGGCATGCCCGTCGTGACCGGTGCCGGTCTCGTCGGCCGGATCGTCGAGGCGTCGGGCGACCGTGCGACCGTGCTGCTCATCAAGGACCCGGATTCGGGGGTCGAGGTGATCACCGAGAACGAGCGCACCACCGGCGTCGCCCAGGGTCGCACCGGCGAGGAGCTGTTGCGCCTCGACTTCGTCGACCCCGCCGTCGAGGTGGGGGAGGGTGAGCTCGTCTTCACGTCGGGCCGCGACACCAGCCGGTTCCCGCCCAACGTCCCGGTGGCCCGGGTCGCCCGCGTCGACCGGGCCCGGGGTGACCTCCAGCAGGACATCCTGCTCCGCCCGCTCGTCGACCTCGACAGCCTGGAGTTCGTGAAGGTGCTGGAGTGGCCGCCGGCGAATGGCGAGCGGAGCGCGGCGCCGTGAGCTGGCTCGTCCGGCTTCGACTCGGGCTCCTCGTGGTGGCCACCGTCGTGCTCCAGACGACGCTCTTCCCCGACCTGCGTCTCTTCGGGGCGGCGCCCGACCTCGGCCTGGTGGCCGCGATCGCGGTCGCCTACCGCAAGGGGCCGGAGACCGGGGCCGTGTACGGGTTCGTGAACGGTCTCGCCATCGACCTCTTCCTCCAGACGCCACTCGGTCTGTCGGCGCTGACGTTCGCGGTCGTCGCCTACGGGGTGGGGATCGTCCAGACCGGCCTGTCCCGGGCGTCGCGTTGGGTGGGCCCGCTGTTCGGGGGGGTCGGCGGCCTCGCGGGGGGCCTGATGTTCGTGGGCCTCGCCGCGGTCGTGGGGGAAGACCAGGTGGTCGCGCTGCGCAGTCTCCAGGTGGTGGCCCTCGCCGCCGCGTACGACGCGCTGCTCGCGTCCCCGGTGTTCGCGGTGGCCCGGTGGGCCACCGCCTCCGAGCAGCCCGCAGTGCGAACCGGTCGCCCCGCATGACCCGGTCGGGAGTCCCCGGACACGGCCGTTTGCGCCCCCCGGGCCGTGCGTCGCGGCCAGGATGGTGGGGCAAAGGCACCAGGCGGAGGGATCGTGCCTGAGGGCAGTCGCGTCCGGCTGAGCATCGTCGGCGTCATCGTGATCGCGCTCTTCAGCGCGCTCTTCGCGCGGCTGTGGTTCCTCCAGGTCGCCGAGGGCGGTGTCCACGCCGAGGCCGCCACCACCAGCGGCGTGCGCGTCGTGCGCGAGCCGGCGGTCCGGGGCCGGATCCTCGATGCGAAGGGGCGCGTGCTCGTCGGCAACCGCGTCGCCGAGGCGATCACGTTCGCCCGCAACGACCAGCTCACCCGGAGGAAGCGCACCGTGGTCATCGGTCGGCTCGCCGAGTTGCTCGGTGTGAGCACGGGCTCGATCGAGGACCGGATCAGGGACCCCCGGCTCGCGCCGTTCGCGCCCGTGCCCGTGGCTGTCGACGTTCCTCTCGAGAAGATCACCTACATCCGCGAGCACCAGGAGGAGTTCCCGGCCATCGCCGCCGAGCTCCTCACGGTTCGCGAGTACCCGCACGGGACCCTCGGGGCCCACGTCCTCGGGTACGTCGGTGAGATCAACGCCGAGGAGCTGGAGGCACTGAAGGACGAGGGCTACCGGCAGGGCGACAAGATCGGCAAGGGCGGCGTCGAGCAGATGTTCGAATCCGAGCTGCGGGGTGAGCCGCGCATCCAGAAGCTCGAGGTCGACAGCCGGGGCCGCGTCGTGCGCGAGCTCGGCGACCGTCCCGCGGTGCCGGGCCGGGACGTGCAGCTGACCATCGACCTCGACGCCCAGCGAGTGGCGGAGGAGTCGCTGGCGCAGGGCATGGGGGCCGCGCAGGGCGTCCAGGACGTGAGCGACCGGACTCGGTACTCCACCTTCCAGGCCCAGGGGGGCGCGGTCATCGTCCTCGACCCGCGCGACGGGTCGGTGGTGGCGATGGCTTCGGCGCCGACGTTCGACCCGTCCGCCTTCACGAACGGAATTCCGAGCGAGGTGTTCGCAGAGTTCAACCGCGAGGAGAGCAACTACCCGTTGCTCAACCGGGCCGTGCAGGGTCAGTACGCGCCGGGGTCGACGTTCAAGCTCGTCACCGCCATCGCCGGCCTCGAGTCCAACCTCATCACGCCGGAGGCGTCGATCTACGACAACGGCTGCCTCCAGGTCAGCGACCGGGAGTTCTGCAACGCCGGCGAGATCGAGCACGGGACCGTCGACCTCCCGCGCGCCCTCACCGTCTCGAGTGACGTCTACTTCTACGAGATCGGGCGAGACCTGTGGCAGTTCTACGACCCTGACGATCCCGGCATGGGTTACGCCACTCAGGAGACGGCTCGGAGGTACGGCTTCGGCGCGCCGACCGGCATCGGGCTCGCCGAAGAGGCGGTGGGCCGCATCCCCGACCAGCAGTTCAAGGACGACTTCAACGCCACCAACCCCGACCTGGAGCAGAAGCGCGTGAACTCGCTGTGGCTGCCCGGCGACAGCGTCAACCTCGCGGTCGGGCAGGGCGACCTCCTGGTCACGCCGATCCAGCTCGCCACCGCCTACGCCGCCTTCGCCAACGGCGGCACGCGGCACACGCCCCGCCTGGCCTCGGTGCTGCTCGAGCCCGGCACCGGCAGCGAAGGGGAGGCCCCGCCCGAGGTGGTCCGCGAGCTCCCGACCCAGCCCGTCGGGAAGACCGGACTCGAGCCCGAGGTCCGGGCCCCGATCATGGCCGGCCTCATCGGCGCCGTCTCCAACGGCAACGGCACTGCCGTCGCCGCGTTCGAGGGGTTCCGTCCCGGTTCGGTGGCGGGCAAGACCGGCACCGCCGAGGTCAACGACAAGCAGGACACGTCGCTGTTCGTCGGGATCACGCCGCCGGACGCCCCCCAGTACGTGACCGTCGCGATCGTCGAGGAGGGCGGCTTCGGCTCGGCCGTGGCAGCACCCATCGTCCGGCGCGTCATCGAGGCACTGTCGGGGAACGCCAACCCCGACCCCGTGGTGCTCCGCCCGCCGAGCGAGAACAACGGCGACTGATGTCGGTCACGGCTTCCACCGCTTCGCCGGCCGCTCCCGCGCTCTCCGGCCGCCGCGCCCGGCTCCAGACGTCGCCCGCCCGCCACGTGGACCCGGTTCTCATCGGTGCCGTGCTCGCCGTCGCCGCGCTCGGGCTGTTGATGGTCTACTCCTCGACGCGGGAGCAGCTCCGACTCGACGGTATCGACGAGCTGTACTACGTGAAGCGCCAGCTCCTGTTCGTGGCGATCGGGGTGTGCGTGATGGTCGCGGTCATGGCTGTCGACTACCGCAAGCTGCGCGACTTCTCGGTGCTCGCCTACGGCGCCGTGGTCGTGGGGCTGCTGGCCGTGCTCTCGCCGCTCGGGTCGAACGCGCGGGGAACACAGGCGTGGTTCCGGCTGCCGGGGGGCGTGCAGCTCCAGCCCTCGGAGCTGGCCAAGTTCGGGATCATCGTCGCGGTGGCCGGCTACTGCAACGAGCACCGCGGCGAGATGGACCCGGTGCGACTGGTCGTGACGATCGGGCTCGCGGCCGTGCCTCTGGGGCTCGTCACGCTCCAGCCCGACCTCGGCACCGCCATGGTGCTCGCGCTCATCGTCGTTGGGCTGCTGGCGCTGGCGGGCGCGAGAGCGAGGCAGCTGGCCGTCCTCGCGCTGCTCGGGCTCACGGGCATCGTCGCCGTCGTCAACCTCGGGATCCTCGAGGAATACCAGGTCGACCGGCTCACCGCGGTGGTCGATCCCGGGAGCGACGAGCAGGGCGCGACCTACAACCAGGACCAGTCGAAGCGGGCGATCGGCAACGGCCGCTGGGTGGGCGTGGGGCTGTTCGAGGGCACGCAGACCCAGGGCGGGTACGTGCCCGAGCAGCACACCGACTTCATCTTCACCGCGGTGGGCGAGGAGCTCGGCTTTCTCGGTGCCGGCACTCTCCTGGCGCTCTTCGCCATCGTCGTGTGGCGTACGTGGCGAACCGCCTCGGTGGCGCGCGATTTCTTCGGGATGCTCGCGTGCATGGGCGTGCTCGCGATGTTCGCGTTCCAGATCTTCGAGAACGTCGGGATGACGATGGGGATCATGCCGGTCACCGGGATCCCGCTGCCGTTCATGAGCTACGGCGGCTCGAGCACGATCACCGCCTTCGCCTGCGTCGGACTGGTGGCCAACGTCTACATGCGCCGGTTCACCTAGGGCCGCCGGGGGCCAGTAGGCTGAGGGCCCAGATGTCCAACCTTTGGCCCGCGGTGGAGCCGCTCCTGGCCAGGGTCGAGAAGCCCGCCCGCTACATCGGGATGGAACGGGGCGCTTTGACGCCGGTGCACCGGCCCCGGCAGGTGTCCTGGCTGCTGGTCTACCCCGACACCTACGAGGTCGGGCTGCCCAACCAGGGGCTCCAGATCCTCTACGAGATCCTGAACGAGCGCGACGACGCCGTCGCCGAGCGGGCGTACGCGCCGTGGGTCGACATGGAGGCGCAGCTGCGCCGGTCAGGGGTGCCGCTGTTCTCCGTCGACACCCACCGCGCTTCGGGCGACTTCGACGTGCTGGCCTTCAACCTGTCGGCCGAGCTCGTCTACACGAACGTCCTCAACTGCCTCGACCTCGCCGGTGTGCCGGTGCGGGCCCGGCAGCGCGGCCCCGAGCACCCCGTCGTCGTCGCCGGCGGGCACTGCGCCTTCAATCCCGAGCCCATGGCCGACTTCGTCGACGCCTTCGTGCTCGGCGACGGCGAGGAGGCCGTCGGCGAGGTCACCGAGGTGATCGGCTCGTGGAAGCGCGCCGGGCGTACGAGCCGGGAGGGTGTGCTGCGCGAGCTGGCCGCCGTGCCCGGCGTCTACGTACCGGCGATGTACGAGGTCGACTACGACGGCCCGTTCATCCGTGAGGTCCGGCCGCGCTTCCCCGACGTGCCGGCGCGTGTCGACAAGCGCACGGTGGCCGACCTCGCCGACTGGCCGTACCCGAAGAACCAGCTCGTGCCCCTGATCGAGGTCGTCCACGACCGGCTCAACGTGGAGATCTTCCGGGGCTGCACCCGCGGCTGCCGCTTCTGCCAGGCCGGGATGATCACCCGGCCCGTGCGCGAGCGGCCCGAGGAGCAGGTGCGCACGATGGTCCGCGACGGCCTGCGGCGCACCGGCTACGACGAGGTCGCGCTCACGTCATTGTCGAGCGCCGACTTCTCCGGCATCGACGGGCTCGTCGCCGACCTCGTCAACCAGCAGGAGGGCACCGGTTGTGTCGGCCTGTCGCTTCCGTCGCTGCGCGTCGACGCGTTCACGGTCGGCATCGCCAGCGAGATCCAGAAGGTCCGCCGGACCGGGCTCACCTTCGCCCCCGAGGGCGGCACCTGGCGGATCCGCCAGGTGATCAACAAGCTCATCACCGAGGAGGACCTCTACGCCGCGGTCGAGGGCGCCTACTCGCAGGGCTGGCGACGGGTGAAGCTGTACTTCCTGACCGGTCTGCCGACCGAGATGGACGAGGACACGCTCGGCATCGCCGAGCTCGCCCGCAACGTCGTCGCCGTGGGCCGGAAGTACACGAAGCAGGCCAGCTGCACCGCGTCGGTCGGTGGCTTCGTGCCCAAGCCGCACACGCCGTTCCAGTGGTTCGGGCAGAACGGAGTGGCCGAGCTGGCACGAAAGGTTCGGCTGATCCGCGACGCCCTCAAGAAGTCGGGCGCCCACCTCCGGTGGCACGATCCCGAGGCGACCTACGCCGAGGGCATCGCCAGCCGCGGTGACCGCCGTATCGGGCGGGTGATCGAGCGGGTGTGGCGCGATGGAGGCACGTTCCAGGAGTGGAGCGAGCGCTTCGAGCTGTCGCGCTGGATGGACGCCATGGCCGCCGAAGGTCTCGACCCCGCGTGGTACGTGACCCGGCACCGCCAGGCCTCCGAGGTCCTTCCCTGGGACCACGTTGCCGCCGGCTTGCACCGTGACTTCCTGTGGCACGACTGGCAGCAGGCGCTGCAGGCGCACGGGCTGCCCGATTGCCGCTGGACCCCGTGCTACGACTGCGGCGTGTGCACCGATTACGCGCTCGAGCACGTCGTGGCCTCGCCGCTGGCCCCGGCCGGGGGAAGCCAGGGAACGGGCCAGGACTTGAGCGGGGGCGGCGACAAGCCCGTCGAGCTCCTTCCCCACCCACCCGCAGCGAGCGAGCGAGACAAGCAGGCTGCCGATGCGCGGTGACGCCGGCTTCCCGGTGCGGCTCCGCTTCTCGAAGCGGGGCAAGGTGCGGTTCATCTCGCACCGCGACGTCGCGCGCGCATTCGAGCGGGCGTTCCGGGTCGAGCAATTGCCACTCGCGTTCACCCGCGGCTTCGTCCCGCGGCCAAAGGCGAGCTTCGGGCTCGCGCTGCCAGTCGGCTACGAGAGCGAGGCCGAGTACCTCGACGTGGAGCTGGTGGAGCCGGTCGACCTCGATGCTTGGCCCGAGACGCTGTCGGAGGCGACGCCCGACGGGATGGACGTGACGGGCGTGGTCGCGCTGGCCGACCGGGCCCCGGCTCTCCAGGAGTCCGTGACCGCGACGGCATACCGGCTGGACGTCGTGAGCACCCGGGACGATTCACCGCCGACGGAGGCAGCCGTGACGGCCCTCGTCGCGCGAACGATGGCGAGCCCGGTGCTCGAGGCGAGGCGTTCACGCAAGGGCCGTCCGGTCGTCGAGGACGTTCGCCCGGCCCTGCGGCAAATGAGCGTGGTGGGCGCAAGTGAACACGGGGTGGTCATCGAGCTCGAGGTGGCCACCCGACCGCGCGGAGCCCGACCGGGCGAGGTGCTCGCCGCCATGGGTGGCGGGCTCGCCGACCGGCTGGTGCTCCGCACGCATCAATGGATCGAGCGCGGCGGCGCGCGGCTGGAGCCGCTGGAAGCCGACCCGCGCCCGTGCGCCGTGGAGGCGCACGCATCATGAGAGAAGGATTCGATGTCCGACGAGACGATGCCGGAGGCCACGACGGCCTCCGAGACGAAGGCCGCGAGCGAAGCGCCTGCTCCGGCGGGCGGAGCTGACGGAATCGAGGCGCGCTCCGGCGCCGACGGCCCCAAGAGGCGGCGCCGTCGGGGTTCCCGCGGCGGGCGGAACCGGAGGAAGCGAACCGCGGCTGCCCGGGTGGCGCCCCCCGGCGGCGCCGAGGGAACCGAGC
>JBOGFI010000020.1:0-16973 GCA_050743365.1 Acidimicrobiia bacterium
GGGACGACTCTTCATTCCAGCGTGGCCGGCTCCACACCCCGACGGCCGGCTCTTCGGATGAGCCACTCCCGGGCCCGACCCAACGCTAGAACCCGCACCGCCCCGACGAAAACGAAGAGCTCGTCGCCCACCCCAACACCAAGCACACAGCGGTCTTGACAACAAAGAGGAATTCGTTCTGGCGCCGTGAAACCGGTAGCGATGCCGATGTTCTGTGCGGTGTTCGGGAGCAGGAATGCGCTAGCCGCGACGGGTGCGGGCTCGGCGCTTGCCCTCGTGCATGGCCTGCACCCGAGCGACCGGGATGGCGCGGCCCTCCTCGATGAGGTCTGCGCTCAGCTGCTGCGGAGCGGGCATCTGCGCGGCCCACGGGTCGCGGTCTCCAAGGTGTCGCAGCGCCGTGTGCACGGTGAAGTCCGCCGGCGTGATGTCATCGAGATCATCCCAGCCGACCGGGAAGGACACGGGCACGCCCGGTCGGACTCGCGGGCTGTAGGCAGCAATCACTGTGGCCCCGCCGACCCGCGTCGAGTCGACGAACACCTTGCCGCCACGGTCCTCCTTCATGAACGCCGTCGTGGCGATCTGGGGATCGAGACGCTCCGCCCGCGCCGCGATGGCTCGGGTGGCGGCGGCCGTGTCCTCCGGTGGCGCCTGGTCGTCGATCGGGACGACCACGTGCACACCCTTGGCCCCGCTGGTCTTGACCGCGCCTTCCAGCCCAACCTCGACGAGCGCGTGGCGGACCAATTGGGCCGCCCGGACGGCCATCGAGAAGGCGTCGGCGTCGGGCGGGTCGAGGTCGAGCACAAGATGGGTGATGCGGTCAGGACGGTCGGCCCGCACCAAGGTCGGGTGGTACTCCACGGCGCGCTGGTTGGCGAACCAGAGGAGCGTGCGGCGGTCGTTGCACAGCGCGTAGGTCACGTCTCGCTTCGAGGTCTCCGCCCAAAACCGCACCGTGCGCACCCACGCGGGGGTGTACTTCGGGACGTTCTTCTGCATGAAGGCTTCTTGACCGCGGTGGACCCGGATCACCGACAGCGGCCGGTCCTCCAGCTCAGGGATGATCCGGTCGCGAACCCCGTCCAGGTAGTCCACCAGGTCCCGCTTGGTCGCGTCCGCGCCGTCGAAGAGCGGCTGGTCGAGGTTGGTCAGCGACACCCCGTCCCGTGATTCGTCGCCGCTGGTACCGCTCATCAAAGGAGACGCTAGCGACAGATCTCTGCGGCGATAGCGAATCCGCAGTTCGGAGGTACCGTCGTTCAGCTTCGGTGAGTGGTGCCGGCCGAAGCCCACGCCGCGACGAGACCGAGCGCAACTCGCACGTCATGCCAGCGGACCCATCGATCGAGGTCGGCAGGCTCCACCGGATCGGGACCCGCAAAACGGGCGTTCAGCGGCTCATTGACGGCCATGGTCACGACTCCGACACCGACTGCGGCGGCCGCGGCCAATGCGGCGCGGCCTCGACGGCTGATGAGCGCGTTGACGGTCGTGGTGGCCGCTGCTGCGGCCCCGAGCGGCACCATCAGTGCCCGCAAGCGGGGCGCGTTGTCCACAAACCAAGGCTTGAACTCGGACGTCGCGCCGCGCCGCCAGAACGGCACGAGCGCGAGACGGATGAGCGTCATCGCGCCGGCCAGCGCTCCCGTCGTCACCGCACTTGCCGTGCCGACCTTCCTCGCCATGACCTCATCTTTCCACCGCGGCATCCCACTGTCACCGGGCAACGGACGTGCCGAAACGCGCTCGTCGAGCCAGATGACGCTGTCGGCTACGACGAGGTCGTCTCGGTCAGAGGGGCAGAGGGTGGCGGAGGACACCGGTGCCGGGCAGGCGACCGGACAGGGTGCGGATGAAGTCGAAGGCGTCGATGTCGACGCGCTCGCCGTTTGTGCCGTGGCTGAACTTGCCGCCGGCCGGGCCCTCGAGCACGAGCTCGAAGGGCTCGCCATGGAGGGCCGCCCATTCGGCGACGATGTCGGCGACGAGCCGGCCGTCGTGGTCGGCGGTCGCGTGCATCGTGCGGTCGGTCACGGCGCAGATGTCGATGCGGTGGGCCCACACGTCGCGGGTGAAGCCCACGTCGAGCAGGTACTTCAGTGGCGCCCAGCCGATGGGCGGCCCGAACGGGATCGGCAGGTAGCGCATGGGCGGAGGCGTCCGCCAGCGGCCCTTGACCGCCTTCGGCCCGATGGCGGCCAGCTGCGCGACGAGCTCGTCGTTCGAGAGATGCGAGCGCTCACGGATCTGCAGCTCGTTCAGACCGTCGACCCAGTGGTGTGAGTCGATCTCCTTGTTGAGGGGCATCCCCCGCCGCAGCTGGTGCAGGAACTCTGGGACTGAGGCTTGCGCGTCGGCTGAGCCGAGCACGTGCAGCGCCATCTTGCGAACATCCCAGCCCGTGCAGTCGGTGGGCCGCAACCAATCGTCGTCAGAGAGTGACTCCATCAGGTCGGCGAAGCGTCTGAACTCCTCTTCGGCGAGCACGCGTGCCTCGCGTCGTGATATCCGGGCTGCGATCATGACGTTCTCCTTCGGTCGGCATCGTCGAGGTACAGGTCGATGAGACGGTCGAGGTGGCGGACCCATCGGTTCCCGCCGGGGTCGTTGCTCATCTGCGCGTTGACCAGGCCCGCGATCATGGCGACGAAGCAGTCGACGTCACCCTGATCTTCAATCCCCGCGCCGCGCAATAGCTCGACCGCGCGGTCGAGCACCTTCTGTGCGTGCACGTACGACTCCGGGGACGGCTCGAACACCGGGATCGGCCGCTGGAAGAGCAACAGGTAGCGGGCTGCGTCCTCGAGCACGAACTTCACAAACGCCCGCATGAACGCCTTCACCGCAGCTCGCGGGTCGCGCGGCATTCTCACCGACTCGAGTCGCTCGAGCAGCTGGCGGTTGCCGTCGGCGAACATCGCGTCGAACAACGCGTTCTTCGAGTCGAAGTAGGCGTAGAGCGACGGTTGGCGTATGCCGATCTCCCGGGCCAGCGCGTGGAGCGTCACACCACCGATGCCCTCCGTGCGGGCCAGCTCCCAGGCGGTGTCGACGATCGATGCCACCTTCGCCGCTCGTCGTTCTGCCACTGTCCCTATCACTGATAGATAGAATACCTATCAATGATAGGAAGTCAAGGGGCTTCAGGCCGACACCCGCGGTCGCCGGTCGGCCCACGGCTTCGCCTGCTCGAGCTGCGATGCCAACCGGATGAGCACGTCCTCGCGTCCGTAGGCGGCGACGAGCTGCACGCCGATCGGCAGGCCGTCGTCGTTCCAGTGCAATGGGAGCGACACCGCGGGCTGGCCGGTGACGTTGAACGGGGCCGTGAAGCTGGTCAGCCCGCCCAGGCGCATGAGCACGCCGAACTGGTCGGGTGCCGACGCGCTCAGCTCGCCCAGCGGTACCGGCGGCTCGGGGATCGTCGGCGTCACGAGCACGTCGTTGCCCTCGGCCCACCACGCCGCGACGCCCCGCGACCACGAGTGCAGACCCTCGATCGCACCCAGGTACTGCGCGGCGGTGATGGCCGCGCCCATCTCCGCGCTCATCGCATTCAGCGGCTCGAGCTCGTCAAGAGCGATGGTGCGACCGAGGCGGGCGCTCCAGCGATCGAGCTCCCTCGCGACGATGGTGGAGAAGACAAGCGCGAAGTTGGCGCCGAGCTCCGGACCGTCGAGGCCGCCGGCGGTCTCGGGCTCAACGACGTGCCCGAGCGACTCGAGCAGCTTGGCGGTGGCCTCGACCGCGGCCACACAGTCGGGGTGGGCGCCCGGCCCGCCGCTCGTGCCCTGGGTTCGGAGGCCGATGCGGAGCTCGCCCGGGTCGCGACCGACCTCGTCCGCGTAGGGCCGGGCGGGTGCCGGCGCAGTGTAGGGGTCACCGGGCGCGGGGCCGTGCACTGCGTCGAGCACCGCCGCGCTGTCACGCACCGTGCGGGTGAGCACGTGCTCGTGCGTGAGCGGCCCCCAGTACTCGCCGTGATCGGGCGCAAGGGTCGTGCGGCCCCGGGTGGGCTTGAGCCCGACGAGCCCGCAGGCGCTGCTCGGGAACCGGATCGAGCCGCCCATGTCGTTGCCGTGCGCCACCGGCACCATCCCCGAAGCGACCGCGGCCGCCGAGCCGCCGCTCGACCCGCCGGTCGAGCGGCTGGTGTCCCACGGGTTGCGGGTCGGCCCGTAGGCGACGGGCTCCGTGGTCACGCTGGTCGCCAGCTCGGGGAGGTTGGTCTTGCCGCAGATCACGAAACCGGCCGCGCGGTAGCGGCGGGCGAGCTCGGTGTCGTCCTCCTCGTGCCAGTCGAGGTCCTTGAGCACCTGCATGCCCTGGTGGAACGGGTCGCCGGCGGTGTGGCACACGCCGTCCTTCACGAGGAAGGGCACACCCCGGAACGGCCCGTCGGGCAGCTTCGGGTCGGCGGCGGCCGCGGCGGCCTTGTCGTCGAGCCGGTGGATCACGGCGTTGAGCTCGGGGTCGAGCTTGTCGATGCGGGCGATCGCCGCCTCCACCAGCTCGGCCGGCGTGGCCTCGCCCCTCCGCACCAGGTCGGCCTGAGCGGTGGCGTCCATCCAGGCGAAGTCGTCGTTCATACGGGCCTCCACGTCTCACCGGCCGTCCGGGGGGACGGTCGCGATTCGCCCATCGGCACCGTGCGTATCACGGACCCGGCCGCGATCGCCACGGCCCGGGTGACCCGCACCGACTCGAGGAAGCGCCGGTCGTGGGTCACGAGCAGCAGCGTCCCCTCGTAGGTGTCGAGCGCGGCCTCGAGCTGCTCGATGGCAGGCAGGTCGAGGTAGTTGGTGGGCTCGTCGAGCACCAGGCAGTTGACCCCCCGGGCGCTGAACTGCGCCAGCACCGCCCGCGCGCGCTCGCCGGGCGAGAGCGTGCCCGCCGGGCGGAGCACACGGTCGGGACCGAGCCCGAACTTCGCCAGCGCCGACCGCGCGTCGGCGACGAGCAGGCCGCTCGCGCGCAGGAAGGCGTCGAGAAGCGTGATCCCGCCCGTGAAGCGATGCCGCGCCTGGTCCATCTCACCCACCACGACACCCGGCCCCAGGCGCGCCGTTCCCGTCGTGAGCGGCAGCCGGCCGAGGAGCGCGAGCAGCAGGGTCGTCTTGCCCGAGCCGTTCGGGCCGCCGATCACGACGCGTTCGCCCCAGGTGATCTCGAGGTCGACCGGCCCGAGCGTGAAGCGGTCGCGCTCCACGACGGCGCCGTCGAGCCGGGCGACCGTGTCGCCGCTGCGAGCCACCGCGGCTACCCGCATCCGTAAGTCCCAGCCCTGCCAGGGCTTCTCGACGGCTTCGAGCCGGTCGAGGGCGCGCTCGGTGGCCTTGGCCTTTGCCGCCAGCTGCTCGGAGCTGTTCACCCGAAAGGTGCGGATGAACTTGTCGCGCTCGTCCGAGTCGCGCTGGGCGCGCCGCACGCCCTCCGTGGCCCACTGCCGCTGGGTGCGGGCGCCGGCCTGGAGACGGACGCGCTCGGCGTGATAGCCGGCGTAGGCCTCCTCGGCGTGGCGGCGGGCGGTAGCGCGCTGCTCGAGGTAGGCGACGAACCCGCCCGAGTACTGGGTGCCAGTACGCGAGTGCTCGTCGAGCTCGAGCACGGCGGTCACGGTGCGCTCCAGGAAGGCACGGTCGTGACTGACGATCACGACGCCGCCCGGCAGCTCGTCGACGAAGCGCTCGAGGCGGGCGAGGCCGGCGAAGTCGAGGTCGTTGGTCGGCTCGTCGAGCAGCAGCACGTCGAAGCGGCTCAGCAGCACACCCGCGAGCGACGCCCGGGCCGCCTGCCCGCCCGAGAGCGTGGCGGTGCCCGCGTCGAGCCGATCGGGTCGGAGCCCGAGGTCGGCGCACACCTGTCGGGCGCGGGCCTCGAGGTCGGGCCCGCCGGCGGCGAGGTAGCGATCGAGCGCCCCGGCGTAGGCGTCGCCGGCGCCCGGCGTGCCCGCGGCGACGGTGCCCGCGGCCCGCTCGAGCTCCTCCTCGGCCGCGGCGACGCCGGTGCGGCGGGCGAGGGACGCGAGGAGCGTCTCGCCCGGACGTCGGTCGGGCTCCTGGGACAGGTACCCCACGCGCGCCGTGGCCGGCGCGAGCGTGACCGAGCCGCGGTCGGGCCGTTCGAGCCCGGCGAGCAGGCGCAGCAACGTGCTCTTACCCACGCCGTTGGGCCCCACGACCCCGACTCGGGTGCGGGGCCCGATGGTCAGGTCGACGCCGTCGAGAACGGTGTGGCCGGCGAACGACCGGGCGAGATCACGGGCGACGAGCGAGAACGAGGCGGCGAAGGGCGAGGAACGAGGCATGCGGGGATCCCGGTTTGCCGGACGGAGAGGGCAGCAGCAGGGACCGGCGCCTCACATGCGAGGCACGCTACCGGCGGACGAGCGGGATCGGCCACCGGTTTCAGCTCGGCGTCAAAGAGCGCGTTCGAGCCGGGACACCAGGGTGTCGAGCAGATCGGGCGCGAACGGGAGTGAGCCCTCGGCGGTCTGGGTGCTGAAACCGACGATGCCCCGGCCCGCCCGCACGACGAACACGTCGTTGGTGACCGTCATCGAGGCGCTGGTGCCGGCGCCGGCGACGATCTCGATCTCCAACCCAACGGCCTGGTCGCCGCCGGTGACGTCGAGCTCCGAGACGCCGACCTCGCCCGCGCCGGGCAGCGAGGCCGAGATCAGGGCATCGAAGCAGTCGAGGAGGTCGCCGGCAGCGTAGACGGCGAGGTACCGCTTGGCCGCCTTCGCACTCGGGAACACGAACACGACGCTCTCGACCGTGGTGGCCCGGAGCGGGTCATCGGGGTCGCTGAAGTTGGGGGACTCGGCGTGCGGGTGCTTGGCCGCCGCCTTGTTGGCGCGGTCGAAGGTCTTGCACTCGGGCACTCCCGTCTGGGTACCCACCTCCTCGCCGGTGTTCGACTCCCGCTTCCAGCCGTCGGGCACGTCCGACTGCTTGAGCACCGCCTTCTTGGCGATGGCCTCGTCCGCCTTGTCGCCGGCCGCCGCGGGTGACGCAACCAGACCCAGGGCGGCGGCGGAGGCGGCGACCGCGAGCAGCTTGCGCATCGAGATTCCTTCGTCGGCAGTCGGGGTCGCAAATAGCGTCGGCACGATGAAGGCCTTGCTTTACGGCCTCAAGTCGGATCCTGCGCCCGAGCCGAGGAGGACTAGAGCGCCTCCTCGAGCCGATCGGTGACGGCCCGCAGCAGGTCGGGACCGATCGGGAGGGGCTCGTCGGCGTTCTCGGCCGCGAAGGTGACGATGCCCCGGCCGACCCGTACGACGACGACGTCGACCGCGAGCGTGAACGGCACGCCCTCGTTGTCGAACGTCAGGAGCGCGCTGTAGCCCACGCCGTCCGTGCCTGCACCTGCCACGTCGAGGTCAACCAGCTCGGCGTCGAGAATGTTCGGGATGACCTCAGCGCGACCTAGGAGGCAGTCGGCGGCCTCGTCGGCCTTGAACGGAGCCAGGTACCGCTTCGCCCCCTTGGCCTTGGGGAAGACGAACACCTCGTTGGACACGCTGGCGATGCCGTTGGGGTCGTCCCCGTCGTCGAACTGGGGCGAGTCGGCGTGCGGGGACTTGTCGCCTTTGTCCATGGCGGCCTCGATGTCCTCGCACTCGGGCACCCGGCCCTCGGCGGGATCGTCCTGGTCGGGATCGGCGCTCTCGTCGGCCTCCCAACTGTCGGGCAGGTCGGAGGCCCGGAGCAACGCCTGCTTGGCGAGGGCCTCGTCGTCGTTGGCTCCGGCGGCCGCCGGCGACCCTGCGAGCGCGACGGTGGTGGCGGCGACAGCTGTGACCACGACGGCTGCGAACCGACGGCGCATGCCTCTCCCTATCTGCCTTCCTGGCAAAGGACCCAACGGTAGTCCTCGAGTAGTCCGCGGCCCCGGTAGCCTCCCCTGCGCATGAGAGCCCTCCTCTACGGCGTCAGGCCGGATCCGCAGCCTCCGCCCGAGGAGGACAACCCGCTCCTCGCGGGCCTGGCGTCGACACCGATGAAGCTCGTCGATATCGACGATCCGGGGTTCCTGCTCCCGGACTGGGTCGTGACCCGCCCCCGCATGACCGGGATCTGCGGGTCCGACTCCAAGCAGGTGTTCATGGACTGGGGCGAGGCGGTGGCGTCGCCCGACAACCCGATGAAGGGGTTCTTCTCGCTACCCCAGGTGCTGGGGCACGAGGTGGTGGCAGACGTGGTTGCGCTCGGGCCCGAAGCCGAGGGCCTCGAGGTCGGCGACCGCGTCGTGCTGAACCCGTGGCTGTCGTGTGGGCCGCGCGGTGTCGACCCGATCTGTCCCCCGTGCGATGCGGGCGACCTCAGCCTGTGCTGGAGCTTCGGGGTGGGGCCGATCGCGCCGGGGATCCACACCGGCACGTCACGCGACGCCAGCGGCGGCTACGCCGAGCTGATGCCGGCCCACGACTCGATGCTGTTCAAGGTGCCCGAGTCGGTGCCCGACGAGCTCGCCGTGTTCGCCGACCCGTTCGCGGTGTCACTGCACTGCGTGACGCGGCACCCGCCCCCGTCCGGCGGGAAGGTGATGGTCTACGGGGCGGGCGCGCTGGGGACGTGCGCCAACGCGATCCTGCACGCGCTGTATCCCGATGTGGAGGTGCTGGTGGTGGCGCGGTTCGAAGCGCAGGCCGAGATGGCGCGCAAGCTCGGCGCCACCGTCATCGGCCACGAGCCGGCGCTCGAGGTCATCGAGGAGGCCACGGCCTGGTCGAGCGGCACGCTCGCGCCCGCCGACGGGCTGCCGATGGCCTACCCGGGCGGGATCGACGTCGTCTACGACACGATCGGGAAGAGGGAGACCTTCGAGGTGGGCAGCCGGGTGCTGAAGGCGCGGGGGACGCTCGTAAAGGCGGGCGTGCACGGACCGACCATGTGGGAGGACACGCCGCTGTACTTCAAGGAGCTGTCGATGGTGGGCTCGAACGCGTTCGGCTTCGAGGAGGTCGACGGCGTACGCAAGCATGGCATCGAGCACTACCTCGACCTCGTGGCCGACGGTCGCATCGATCTCACCGGGATGCTCACGCACACCTTCGAGCTGGACGATTGGCGTGACGCGTTCGGCACGCTCGCGACCCAGGACCGCACTGGCGCGATCAAGGTGGCGTTCGACTTCAGCTCGTCGCCCTGACGGTTGCGCTCGCGGTGCGTCGATCTCCGGAGCCTCGATCGCAGACGTCGATGCGCATCGCGCGGCCGCCGTCTGAGCCCTGGATCAGTCGAACACGAGATTCCATCGGGCCGGTCCGACCAGGCTGGAGGAAGTGAAGAACCGTGTCCCCCGGCACCGCCTCCTGGGCTGCTGCGTCAGCGCCGGCTTCGATCAGCATGGCAGTGGCCCCGCCGTGGACTATGCCCCACGGGTTCCTTACGTCGTCGGTGACGTCCATGCGAACGGCGGCGTCGTAGCCGGCGGGCGGGTCGACCTCGCGGATGCCGAGGGCGTCGCGGAGCGTTCCTTCAATCTCGGGGAGTGGTCCGGGGTCGATGTTCACCGGGCGCGGCGGCATCGGCATGCCTTCGGGCGGGTCGAGCGCGGCGGAGGTGAGCACCGCCTCCCCCACCAATGCGTCGGCGTGGCCGTCGTCGCGGAGCTCGATCTGAGTAACCACACCGTTCCGGCCCCGGCGGAGCACGCGCGCTCTGCCCCAGATCCGGCCGACGTGGTCGAGCCGGGCGACCCGCAACATCAGGTTCGTCGACACCACCCAGCGCGGCAGCACCGCCAAGCCTCCGCACAACCCGCCGAGACCGTCGGCGAGTGTGAGCAGCGCGCCGGTAGCCATGCCGCCGGCCGGTCCGCGCACGGCGCCGCGCACCGGCGCGAAGCCCTCGATGACCGGGCTACCGGTGCCGTCGTCGACCTCCCACAGCGTCATCCCGATGTAGCGACCGAACGACCGGCCCCGCTCGAACTCGTTCCCGCTCATCCGACGCACGCCACCGTCGCCCAGGTGGTCAGCAGATCGTCGGCGCCGGCGTCGACGATCTCCACTCGTGCGGCGCCCTCGGACGGCGACGATCGCAGCACGGTCGTGGCGGTTCGCAGGGGTCCGACCTTGCCCAGCTCGAGGTACGTGAGATGGAGGTCGATGGCCTCGACCGGCACGCCGCACGCCTCCGTCAACGCCGTCTCGGCCGCGGCGCCGGCCACCGCGCCGAAGGCACCGCCCTGCACGGCTCGGAAGCTGTTCAGAACGAAGTCGCCAATCGGTAACTCCACCACACCACCAGGCCCATCGATCACCTCGAGCCCGAGCTCCTGGTGCAGGTGGCCATGGAAGCCGGAGGCGGGCAGGGCCATCGTCATGCGCGTCACGGTGCTCGTGTCCCGCTCCCACACCGGCGCCTCCACCGCCCGTTCCACCACGGAGAACGTCATCGTCGCCAGGCCGCGGGCTGCGCCGCCCGGCACGTCGAACAGCTCGACCTCGAGCACGACCGTGGTCCGGCCGGCGCGGGCAACGTGTCCGCGGCCCTCGACCGCGTCACGGGCAGGTCCGGGGAGCAGGTGCAGCGTCAGGTCGGCCGTGGCAATCCAGTTGGGGAGCACCGCCGGGATCGCCATGCCGCCGCCGAGCGCGTCGACCAGCGTCGTGACCGCGCCGAGGTCAGGCGTGCCCGACGGGGTCTGCACCTCGGGCGTCATCGGGATCCACGCCGTGCTGGTGCCGTCGGGGCGGTGCTCCGCCTCCAGGCGCAGCTCGCGCAGCAGATGACGCTCGGGCGGGTACGTCCAGGTCTCGGTCTCCCTCACGGGCGCAGAACCTAGGCGCGCGGCGCGATCAGCACCCCGGTCGTGTAGCCGATGGTGACCGTGCCGCCCAGGCCATCGATGACCTCGGCGACGCCGTCGTGCAACCGCGTTCGGGCGTCATTGGGCAGCATGCGATGGTCGGAGTGGGTGCCCAACAGGTCGACGTACGTGGCCGCGGTGTAGAGCTTCTCCCACGGGTATCGACGCACGACCACGTCCCCGAAGAGCGGCGACTCCGCCAGCCGCTCGCGGATCACCTCTCCCACCCGCTGCTTCAGCGGTTCCTTGACGAGATCGGGCGCAAACCGCTGGTAGACCTCGTCGAAGACGACGTCGATGTTGGTCGGGCGCTCGCGCTCCCAGTTCCAGAACAACGCGACCCCGCCACCCGGCCGGAGCGCGTCGTGGGCCTTGGGCAGCCCGACGTCCTCGGGCACCCAGTGCCACGCCTGGGCCGCGGTCACGAGGTCGAAGCCTTCCGACTCGAGCTCCCAGTCCTCGAAGTCGGTCGTCTCGATCGTGACGTTCCCGCGCTCCGAGAAGTTGCGACGCGCGATCGCGGCCATCCCCTCGCTGGGCTCGAGGCACACCACCTCGTAGCCGGCGTCGGCCCACAGCGGCGTCGCCTTTCCCGTTCCGGTTCCCACCTCGAGCACCCGCGCCCGTTCCGGTAGCCCCAGGATCTCGGCCACGTCGCCGACGAGCTCGCGCGGGTAGCTCGGCCGAGCGCGGTCGTAGCGCTCGGCGACCTCGCCGAAGACGAGCCGCTGCTCCCGGGGCTGGGACGACGTCACGGCGGAATCCTAGGCAATTGGCCTTGACAGGCGAACACCTGTTCGATACACTACGAGCACACTTTCTTCAGCGGCTTCCCCCGGTCAGAGTCCGATCTCCTGGGAGGGGAGCCGTGTTCGCACGCGTCCGCGCCGCGATCGCCCAGCTCGAGGCGACTCGCGCACGCTGGATCCGGCCTGTCTCGACGGGCGGGACGCCGCTGCGCTGGTGGAGCTGGCGGCTCGGGGGGAGCGGATCTGCGCCGCGATCAAGGCGCGCGGTGCGCGTCGGGTCGACGAGACGAAGGTGTGGCGCGACGGCGGGCATCGCAGCGCCGCCCACTGGGTCGCCCAGACGACCGGCGAGACGGTCGGGGCGGCGTGTCGCACTTTGGCGACCGTCCGGGCGCTCGACGAGCTGCCGACCACCGAGGAGGCGTTCCGCTCCGGGCGGCTCTCCGAGACCCAGGCGGCCGAGATCACCAGCGCCGCCGGCGCCGATCCCGCCGCCGAAGCCGGGCTGCTGGCGACGGCGGCGGAGCAGAGCGTGAAGGCCCTGCGTGACCGATGCCGGCAGGTGCGCGCCGGCGCCGAGGCCGACGACCACGCGTGGGCGCGGCGTCTCCACGAGACCCGCCGTGCGCACGAGTGGACGAATCCCGAGGGCGCCTACTGCTTCGCCGGCCAGATGGCACCTGACGCCGGTGCCCGACTCTCCTCCGCGTGGAACGCTCACCTCGACCGCATCTTCAGAGAAGCGCGGCGCGCCGGCCGGCGCGAGCCCCGCGCCGCCTACGCCGCCGACGCGCTCCTCGCCGCCGTGACCGAAGGGCCGTGCAAGCCCACCGCGGTGCGCGTCACCGTCGACGCTGGCGCCCTCGCCCGCGGCCACACCGAGACCGGCGAGCGCTGCGAGATCACCGGCGTCGGCCCCGTCCCCGTCACGACGGCGCGCGCACTCCTCGACGACGCCCGCGTCAGCGTCATGGTCTGCGACGGCGACGACATCACGGCCGTCTCCAAGCCCACCCGTACCATCCCCGCCAAGCTGCGCCGCGCGCTCGAAGCCCGCTACCCGACCTGCGGCGTCAAGACGTGCTCCAACGACCAGTTCCTCGAGATCGACCACGTCGTCGCGGTCGAGGACCACGGTCGCACCGAGCTCGCCAACCTGTGGCGGATCTGCCCCCACCACCACAAGCTCAAGACACATTGCGGCTGGCGGGTCGTCGGCACCCCCGGCGACTGGGACCTCGTCCCACCCGACGACCCCGACCCGCCCTGACGATGCCCCTTTCCCGAAGCTCAACCAGTGGCAGCGGGCCGGTCGCCGATCACGCCGCCGGCACGGAGGCGGTCGAGCTCGTCGTCGGTGACGCCGAGCTCGCGCAGCACCTCGTCGTTGTGCTGACCCAGCGTGGGCGCGGGGCCGGGCCACCACCCCGACGGTCCCGGCAACGAGAACCGCATCGGCCAGCCGGGGTACTCGTGCTCGCCCACGACCGGATGGTCGATCGTCTGGAAGAAGGCGCGCGCCCGCAGCTGAGGGTCGTCGAGCGTCGCGAACGCCGGCACCATCGCGGCCGCGGGAATGCCCTCGGCCAGCAGCTCCTTTGCCGCCTGCTCCGGGGAACGGGCCACGCACCAATCGGCGCGCTCCTTCGCCGACATCGGATCGCTCGCGCGGTCGACCGCCACCCACTGCTCGCCCTCGCCGTCGCACCGGTACACGCCACCCTCCCCCCGGCGCGGAGCAACCTTGCCGTGGACGGAGAACTCGATCACCTGCTCGGCCGTCATCGACGCCGCCACCTCGATCATCGGCATCTCGACCAGCTGACCCTCCCCGGTGCGGTCGCGGTACTCGATCGCGGCCATGAGCGCGGTCGCGGTGTGCGTGCCGACGGCGGGGTCGACAAAGCCGCCAGGGATGATCGGCGGGCCGTCCTCGTACCCGGTCAGCCAGGCCATGCCCGAGAGCTGCTCCATCGTCTGGGCGAAGCCGGGCCGGTCGCGCCACGCGCCCGAGAGCCCGAATGCGGGCAGGCGCAGGTAGATCACGTCGGGACGAAGGGCGCGCACCTCGTCGTACGAGAGGCCGAACCCGTCCATCACCCTCGGGGTGAAGTTCTCGACCACGATGTCGGACCGCTCGATGAGGCGCTTGGCCAGTGCGAGCCCGTCGGGGTGGCCGAGGTCGAGGGTGATCCCCTTCTTCCCCAGATTGGTGGCGTGGAACAGCGCCGTCATCTCGAAGTAGCGCTCGTCGTGCTTGGGACGCACCGCCGAGCTGAAGCGGATGCCGTCGGGCCGCTGGATCGACTCGACCTTGATGACCTCGGCGCCCATCGCGACGAGCCACGCGGTCGCCCACGGCCCCGACC
The DNA here is from genome assembly GCA_050743365.1 of Acidimicrobiia bacterium. Classification (GTDB taxonomy): domain Bacteria; phylum Actinomycetota; class Acidimicrobiia; order IMCC26256; family JACDBD01; genus JBOGFI01. The sequence continues at coordinate 13,949 of JBOGFI010000020.1, forward strand.
AGAAGGCGGTGAAGTCGAGCACCTTGACACCGGCAAGGGGACGTTGCTCGAGCGACGCGCTTCCCTCGGCAAGAGACGACGGCCGCGCCGGCGCCGGCGGCGGCGGCGAGTCGCCCGAGTGCTCGCCGAGCCGGGGCGCCGCCGTCATCTGCCGGTCGGGCACGGCCGAGAACCGGAACGGCGCCCGCGGCCGGATCCAGGACTCCCCCGGCTGACGCACGAACACCTCGCGCGCCTGCGACTGCTCGAAGCGCGGCAGCAGCTCGCCGTTGCCGATGACCGCGGCGGGCACGCGCTCGGCTGCGCACAGTTCGACGACCTCCTCGGCGGTGTGGCTCATCGTGAACGCGTGCAGGAGCTCGTTGACCTCGGCCGCCCGCTTGAACCGGCCGATCATCGTCGTGAGCTCCTCGTCGGCGCGGAGGTCCTCGCGGCCCACGACCTTCAGCAGCGACAGCCATTGCGCCTTCGTGACGGTGGTGATGCCGACGTAGTTCCCATCCCGGCACGGCTCGTTGCCGGGGATCATGACCCAACGGAACGTGGCCAGCATCCCGCCGGGGAAGCGGGAGAACAGCGTGGGGTACGTGACCATCGTCAGGTGCATGGCCTCGAACATCGACACGTCGACGGTCTCGCGCACCCCCGTCCGGAGTGCCCGGCGCCACCCGCTGACCGCGCCCAGGGCCGCGAACGCACCGGTGACGTACTCGCCGAGCCCCCCGGCCACTGTCAGGGGCGGCTTGTCCATGTGGCCGTGGTTCGACAGCGAGCCCGAACGGGCCTGGAGCACCTCCTCGGGCAGCGTGAGCGCCGAATCGGGCCCACCCCGCCCGAACGACGAGACCGACACCGTCACCCGCGCCAGCTTCATGAGGCCCATCGACTCGAAGACCCCGGGCGTGAAGTCCTCGATCGCGACGTCGGCCGAGCCGACCCACGCCGCCGGCTCGTCGGTCACCACGCTGCGCTGCGAGGTGCGCAGGTACGCCCACAGCTCCGGCTTCACGCGCCGCAGCTCGTCGCCGGCGGGGGGCTCGAGCTTCACCACGTCGGCGCCGAGATCGGTCAGCAGCTTCGAGCAGTAGCCGGCGGCGATGCCGGTCGAGCAGTCGACGACCCGCAGTGCGTCGTAGATCACCGCTCCCCCTTCCGGTACGGCGCGGGGCGAGCGTACCTACACTCCGGGGCGCGGACCGGAGGTGATTGATGACCGAGAGGAGCGGGTACGCCGCCGGCACCCCGTCGTGGGTCGACCTCGCCAGCCCGGACCTCGAGGCCGCGAAGCGCTTCTACGGCGGCCTCTTCGGATGGCAGGCCGACGCGAGCGGCGATCCCGAGCAGACCGGCGGCTACACGATGTTCACGCTGAACGCGAAGCTCGTCGCCGGGCTCGGCCCGCTCCAGGGTGAGGGGCTGCCGCCTGCCTGGACGACCTACGTCAGCGTGGACGACGCCGACGCGACCGCCGCCAAGGCCAAGGCCGCGGGGGCGACGGTGATGATGGAGCCGTTCGATGTGCTCGACGCCGGCCGGATGGCGACCTTCGTCGACCCGACGGGCGCCTTCTTCTCCATCTGGCAGCCCGGCGCGCACCAGGGCGCCGAGCTCGTCAACGAGCCCAACACGCTGTGCTGGAACGAGCTCACGACCCGCGACATCGACACCGCCCGAGACTTCTATCGCGGGGTGTTCGGCTGGGGCTGCGAGACGAACCCGTTCGAGGGGACCGTCTACACCGAATGGAAGCTCGGCGGGAAGTCGATCGGCGGCATGATCCAGATGACCGACGACTGGCCCGCCGAGATCCCGTCGCATTGGATGACGTACTTCGCCGTCGACGACACCGACGCCACTGCCAAGAAGACCGAAGAGCTCGGCGGCGGCGTATCGGTCCCGCCGACCGACATCCCGCCGGGCCGGTTCGCGGTACTCGACGACCCCCACGGCGCGGTGTTCTCCGTGATCGAGATGGCCGACGAGTAGCCCGCCGACCCACCGCGATCCAGTTATCGGGGGGCGGGCACGAACATCGGGACCATGACCGACCTGTCCGGGACAGTCGGGAAGCGCAGCGGGCGGAACACCGCCTCGACGGGCTGGTCCGCTGCCAGCGACTCGGGCTCGCAATCGACGACGTAGCTCACGATGCGGACGGCTGGCTCCTCGTCCAGCGTGACGAGGCCGGTCACGAACGGCACCAGTTGCTGGAAGGCGGGTAGGAACGCCCGGCGCACCACCGCCCAGGAGTAGAGCCGGCCCTTCCCGCTCACGGCGGTCCAGGTGAACGCGCCGTTGCCGCAGCGAGGGCACTGCCTCTCCGGGTACCAGCAGAGCGCACCGCAGCCGTCGCACTTCGGAATGACGAGCTCTCCCCGCTCGGCGCCGGCGAAGAACTCGGCGGTGCGCTCGTCGCGGAGGTCGGGCAGCGGGAAGTCGGGTCGTTTCAGCGCCACGCGGTCACCGATCTCTCCGGAGGACGAGCGTGGATGCCATCCCCCCCGTGTACCCGCCGTACACGCCGACCTCGCAGCCCGTCACCTGCGCGGCCGCGGTCCCCCGCAGCTGCTTGACCACCTCGACCACGTGGGCGATCCCGAGGACGTACGCGTGTGACAGCAGGCCGCCGTGGGTGTTGAACGCCAGCTTTCCGGCATCGTGGTGCAGTGTGACCCCTTCGACGAACCCGCCCGCCTCGCCCTTGTCGCAGAAGCCCATGTCCTCGATCTGCATCATCGAGACGACGGTGAAGGGGTCGTAAACGGTGAGCACGTCGACGTCGTCAGGCGCGACGCCCGCCATCTCGAACGCGGGCGCGGCCGCGAACACCTGCGGGGTCGAGGTGAAGTCGCGCTGCTGGCTCCAGTGGATGCCGCTGGCCGAGCTGCCCTCGCCGACGCCCGCGACCACGACCGGCGGCTGGGGCAGGTCGCGAGCCCGCTGGATCGACGTGGTGATGTACGCGGCCCCGCCGTCGGAGATGAGGCAGCTGTCGAACATGCGCAGGGGGTCGGCGAGGAGCGGC
>JBOGFI010000021.1:0-24725 GCA_050743365.1 Acidimicrobiia bacterium
GGCGACGGCGTGGGCGAGGAGCGCATGGCCGGTGTCAAACCGAAACTCGGTCCCGAGCATGTGCACGATGCCGGCGGCCTCGGCGGCGGCCAGCACCGTGCGAGCCTCGGCCGCGTCACGGGCGAACGGCTTCTCGCAAATGACGTGCTTCCCGGCCGCGATGGCTGCGAGCGCCACGCCGGCGTGCGTGTGCGGCGGCGTGGCGATGGTCACCGCGTCGACGCCGGGCAGCTCCAGCGCGTCTGTCGGCGAAGTGAGCGCCCGTGGGACCTCGAAGCGGCGAGCGCGCTCGGCCGTCTTGGCCGGGTCCCGTCCCACTACGCCCAGGACGTCGAAGCCAGCGGCGCGCAGGGCTCGCACGTGGGTGAAGCAGCCGAACCCGGTCCCCACGACGACCGCGCCCAGCGATTCGTGTCCCACCATCTCCGCGGCCCGCCCGATTCGTCGGAACGGCGACTCTATAGAGTCGGAACCGCGCTCTCCCACCCTGGAGGTCGGCCGCCCCCATGAGACCCCGCATTCCCCTGCCGGCGCCGCGCGAGCTGCGAGCCGACGTCGCCGAGCTCCTGTCGTTGACCGCGCCGCTCGGTCGCGAGCCGCCCGGCACGATGGCCGTCCTCGCCCGCCAGCCCGACCTGCTGTCCCCCTTCCTCGGTTGGGCCGCGGCCCTCGCCCTCAACGGCGCGCTGCCCAAGCGCGACCACGAGCTGCTCGCGCTCCGGGTTGCCTGGAACTGCCGGTCCGCGTTCGAGTGGGGCGAGCACGTCGAGTACGCGCGGGCGGCTGGCCTCGACGACGGTGAGGTCGCCCGCGTCCCGGGCGGCGCCGGGGCGGAGGGCTGGGCCGCCCACGAGGCCGCGCTCCTGCGGGCCGCCGACGAGCTGCACGCCGGCTGCTCGATCGCAGACGCCACGTGGGACGTGCTCGCCGCGCACTACGAGATGCCCGCGCTCGTCGAGGTCCCCTTCGTCATCGGCCAATACACGATGCTGTCGATGGTGGCCAACGGGCTCGACGTGGAGGCGGAGCCCGGCTCCGACCCGCTGCCGGGGTGAATCAGTCGATCGGCTCGGCGCGGGTGCTGGTCATTGCTCGTCTCGCGCCTCGCCCGGGTCGAGGAGGACCCGCTCGCCACCCGCAGCCGCCGAGCGACGGATGGCGTCGAGGACGACCATGCTCGCCACCCCGTCGGCGAACGTCGCCGGCCGCGGGTCTGGCGGGATCGGCGAGTGCGAGATGAGGTCGCGGAACGTCTCGGCCAGGCGCGTATAGGGGGCGAGGTCGATGCCCATCGAGTGGAGCATGTCGTAGGCGGTGACGAGCAGGTCGCCGGGCGGTGGATCGGGCGGCCCGAGCCGCAGGTCGTCGGGAACATCGACCGCGCGCGAACCCGAGCGGTCGGCGACCATCACGGCGTCCCCCTCCAGCCAGGCCGTGCCCTTGGCACCGGCCATCCGCGTCGCGACGAGGAAGGGGCCCCAATCGGCGGCGGTGCTCTGCATCAGGCCCTCGACACCGGTGCGGAGCCGGAAGTGCACGCTGTAGGTGTCCTCGGCGGTCCAGCCCCGCTCGGCGAGCCGGGGAAGGCCGGCGCTCACGCTCTGGAACTCGCCCAGCGTCACCCGGATCTGGTCGACGGCGTGCGCGGCGTGCGCGCCGAGCCAGCCGCCGCCCTGGTCGGCGTCGGACCACCAGTCCGGCACCTGCCCGGCCGGGTCGGCCAGGAGTGGGATGTGGAGGAGGAACGTGGCCAGGCGGGGCGCGCCGATGGCCCCCTCGGCGACGACGCGAGCCAGGAGCGCCTGTCCGGTAGCCCACCGGAACTCGGTGCCGAGCAGGTGGACGACGCCGGCCGCCTCGGCGGCGTCGAGCAGCCGTCGCGCCTCGGCGGCGTCGCGGGCGAAGGGCTTCTCGCACAGCACGTGCTTGCCGGCCGCGATCGCCTCGAGCGCCAGCGGCGCGTGGGTGAGGGGCGGGGTGGCGATCGTCACCGCGTCGACGCCCGGCAGGACGACCGCGTCGGCGAGCGAGGTGAGCGCGTGAGGGATCTCGAAGCGCTTCGCCCGCTCCGCGGTGCGGTTCGGGTCGCGTCCCACGAGGGCGTGGACCTCGAACCCGGCCGCCCGCAACGCGCGCACGTGGGTGAGGCAGCCGAACCCGGTGCCGACGACGACCGCGCCGACCGCGAGCTGGCTGTCGCGGTGCTCGGTGGAGATCAGCCGTCCCACGCTTGCCCTCCCAGACCGGTGATCCTAACGTTCGGCGCGATGCACCCACCTCTCCGAGTGCACGCGCCCGGCGACAAGGAGGCGACATGACCGATGAGCGGGTCCTCCGCGGAGTGGGGACGGAGGTGCTGTTCGAGAACGACCGGGTGAGGGTTTGGGAGATGCGCCTCGCACCCGGCGAGCGGGGCGCGGTGCACCGCCACGAGCTCGACCACCTGCTCATCGAGATCGACGGTGACCGGATGGCGGTCGAGCCCGAGCCCGACACCCAGGGCCCGTACAACGACTACCTCGAGGGCGACATCGCGCCCGGCGCGGTGATCTACGTGCCGCGGGGCGGTGTCGAGACCGCGGTCAACGTGGGCGAGAAGCCGTTCCACGAGATCATCGTGGAGCTCAAGGACTGACCCGGCGGGTGTGATCGTCCAGCTCAGCTTCCCGCCCGACCCTCCGGCGGACCAGGTCGAGCGGCTGCGGGCGCTGTCGCCCGACCTCGAGGTGGTGGTGAGCCCCTATCTCGAGGACCACGGGCTGCGGGCCGCGCGGGGCCAGGGGGCACTCGACGAGCTGCGGGCCGGTGCGCCCGCGCTGACCGAGGAGCAGCAGGCTGCCTACGCGCGTGCGGAGGTGCTGCTCGCTCTGGACCTGCCGTTCGACCTCGGGCGGATCGCGCCGTTGTTGCGCTGGGTGCAAGCCATCGGCGCCGGGACCGACCACTTCCGCGGAGCCGGGCTCGGGCCCGGCGTCGCCGTGACGAACGCCACCGGCGTCGCCGCCGTGCCGATCGCCGAGTTCGTGATCGGGCGCCTGCTCGCGGTGTGGAAGCACTTCGACGAGCTCGCCGACCGTCAGCACCGCCACGTCTGGGAGCCGGCGTACGGCCGGCTCGTCTCGGGGCTGACGCTCGGGCTGGTCGGGCTGGGCGGGATCGGCACCGCGGTGGCCGGGCGGGCCCAGGCCCTCGGGATGCGCGTGCTGGCCGTACGGCGCCGGCACGTCGCGGGCGATGCGTCCCCGGTGGCCGACGAGGTCTTCGGCCCCGAGGGTCTGCGCGAGGTGCTGTCCCGCTCGGACGCGGTGGTCGTCTGCGCCCCCGCGACGCCCGAGACACAGGACCTCTTCGACGCCGCTGCGTTCGCAGCGATGAGGCCGGGCGCGGTGTTCTGCAACGTCGCCCGAGGGTCACTGGTGGACGAGGGGGCGTTGCTCGACGCGCTCCGCCGGGGCCACCTGGGGGCCGCCGTGCTCGACGTCACGCGCGAGGAGCCGCTGCCGGCCGACAGCCCGCTCTGGGACGCGCCGAACCTGCTGCTCTCGCCGCACTCGTCGGCGTCGCTCGACCGCTACGTCGAGTCGCTCTTCGACCTGTTCGTCGCGAACCTCGGCCGTTATCTGCGCGGCGAGCCGCTCGGCAACGTGGTCGAGCTCCCGCCCGGCTTCTGACGCGTTGCCGGCGTGGGTCAGATGCGTCCCCTGGGTACCACCCTGGTACTTAGGGGACGCATCGAAGTGCTTCAGTCGGTGAGCACGTTGGGGCGCGGGAGTCCCTGCGCTTCGCAGAGGGCGTAGTAGGCGGCGAGGGTGGCGGCGCCGTCGATCACGCTCTCCACGTGGCCGTCGGCGTCGAGGTTGAGGTTCGCGCCGTACATGTGGAACCAGACGAGCGTGTCGTCCTCGACGCACATGAGCGTGTGCACCGAGCCGGCCGGCTCGTAGAGGAACGAGCCCGCCCGGTTGACGTAGTCGTACTCCTTGTACTTCCACGCCCCGGAGACCGTGTAACCCCACACCGGTCCGGTGTGCCGGTGCGTCTGCACCTCGTAACCGGCCTGGAAGACGTTCTGGACGATCCAGAGGCCCTCGCGCTCCTTCACCTGGAGGACCTTGAGCTTGCTGCCGCCGCCGATGTCGACCCACGGGAGCTCGTCCGCCCCGACGTGAACCGCGGTCGGCATCGCATCGGTCACGGTCATGGCGAAACCACCTTGCTCGGACGGCTGGGCGCGCACCGAACGTAGCAAGACCCGGCGGCTCCCCGCGAGGCATGCGGCACCGGTGCGTCGCTCGTAGAGTCTGGCCATGGCCGCGGTCGACCTCGACCACATCGACATCTACGAGCCCGACCGTTACGTGACCGGCCCGCCCCACGACGTCTTCGAGCACCTACGCCGGACGCAGCCCGTGTACTGGCAGGAGATGCCCGACGGCACCGGGTACTGGGCGATCCTGAAGCACGCCGACGTCGTCCACGTGGCGAGGGAGCCGACCCTGTTCTCGGCGTCCGAGGGCGGCGTCGTCCTCGAGGACCTCGACCCGGCACGGCTGGCGATGATGCGCAACATGCTGCTGGCGATGGACCCGCCCCGGCACGTCGAGTACCGGCGCCCGCTCGCCCCGAGCTTCAAGGCCAAGGTCATCGGCGGCCTCGAGCAGCGGATCCGCGCCATCTGCCGCCGGATCATGGAGCAAACCGCCGAGCTGGGCGACGTGGAGTTCGTGCACGACGTCTGCGGGTTGCTGCCCTCCCAGGTCGTCGGCGAGCTCATGGGCCTCCCCCGCGACGACTGGAGCCGCATCCACCGGTGGGCCGAACGCAACACCAGCGGCCAGGACCCCGACCTCAACCGGGACGGAGCGAACGAGGACGAGGGCGATCCGTCCGTCTCGATGGCGCTCTACGCGATCGACTTGGCGCGGCAACGGCGAGCCGAGCCACCCCGCGACGACCTCACTTCGCTCATCCTGGCGTCCACCTTCGACGGGTCACCGATGAGCGACGCCGACTTCGGGAGCTTCTTCGTGCAGCTCGTCACCGCCGGCAACGACACGACGAAGACCATGCTGTCCGCCGGCCTGCTCGCCCTCCTCCAGCACCCCGAGCAGCTGGTCGAGCTCCGCGACGATCGACGCCTCCTCCCGGGCGCGGTGGAGGAGATCCTGCGCTGGGCGAACCCGCTGCACTACTTCCGGCGGACGGCCACCGCCGAGACCGAGATCCGCGGTGTGCCGATCGGAGCCGGCCAGAAGCTGGCCATGGTCTACACGTCGGCGAACCGGGACGACGACATCTTCCAGGACCCCCACCGGTTCGACATCCACCGCGATCCGAACCCCCACCTCTCGTTCGGCATCGCCGAGCACTTCTGCCTCGGTGTGCACCTGGCCCGCCTGGAGGGTCGCGTATTCCTCGAGGAGTTCCTCGACACGTTCGGGAGCATCGAGCTGACCGGTGAGCCGCGGCGGACCCGCTCCAACCTCAACAACGCACTGAAGGAGCTGCCGGTCCGTCTCGGGCGCTGACGCCGGCGGTGCCGGGCCTGGCACGCCCCGACGATCAGGAGGTCGAACATGCCCGTGCCCCTCGACGAGTACCCCGTCCACCAGGCGCCCCTGTCGATGCGGTACTTCGCGACCAGCGACCGCAACGTCTACGACCGCTGCATCATGCAGGCCTTCGAGAGGACCGGGGAGGTCGAGCTGATCACCGGCCTCGGCGTCTACCCGCACCTCGGAGTCATCGACGGCTACGCCACCGTGCGCCGGGGCGACCGCCAGCTCGTGGTGCGCGCGTCGGACGCCCTGGGCGACGACCGCATGGCCCAGCGGGTCGGTCCGCTTCGGGTCGAGGTCCTCGAGCCGCTCCGCCGCCTCCGGGTAGTGTGCGACGGCGACGACCACGGGATCGGCTTCGACCTGACCTGGGAGGCTGCGTTCCCGGCGGTCGAGGAGCCGCGCCACGTCCACCGGATCGGCGACAAGCTCATCCTCGACGCCTGCCGCTTCGTGCAGGTCGGGGCGTGGAACGGGGTGCTACGGGTCGAGGGCGACGAGCTGGCGGTGAGCGACGACTCCTGGTCCGGCACCCGTGATCGCTCGTGGGGTATCCGTCCTGTCGGCGAGCCCGAGCCGGCCGGGAAGCCGACCGCCGAGCCCGAGGGCGGCTTCTGGTGGTGCTGGGCACCGCTGCGATTCGAGGAGTTCGCCATCGTGGTCATCGTGCAGGAGGGCCCCGACGGCCACCGGGTCCTGAACGAGGCGGTCCGGATCTGGCCCGAGGAGTCGGGCCGCCCGCCCGAGCAGCTCGGCTGGCCCGAGGTCGAGATCGGCTACCGCTCGGGCACCCGTCATCCCGAGCGCGCCACGATCCACCTCGCCGAACGGGGCCGAAAGCCGCTGACAGTGGACGTCGAGACCCGCGGCTTCCTCGCCCTCCACGTCGGCGCCGGGTACGGCGGAGACCCCGACTGGGGCCACGGCCAGTGGAAGGGCCCGGGCTGGGTCGAGGGTGCGGTGTACGACCTGAACGACCCTGCGGTCGCGGGCCGCATCCCCTACGGGGTCATCGACCACGTCGCCCGGGTCACCTGCGACGGCGCCGAGGGCTTCGGGATCTTCGAGCACGCCTCGATCGGTCGCCACGACCCGTCCGGGTTCACCGACCTGGGATCGGTCGCCCCTTGAAAGGGGCGGGCGGCGTCGTCCTCGCGCTCGCGTTGGGGCTCGCCCACTCCGGTGCGAGGAAGCGGCTGGAGAACCCCGTCTTCGCCCTCGACCACATGACGAAGGACCAGACGATCCGGCTCGTCGACGGCGCCTGGCACCTGTTCTTCAGTGAGAACCTGGGGGCCGCGCCGGAGTCCACCCGCACCGGCCATTGGGTGGGCACGGATCTCGACGAATGGTCGGCCGCCCCGCCGGCGGGACATTGGGACTCGCCCGACCTCACTCGCGCGACCGACGGGAGCTACGTGCTCGCGCACCAGCTGCCCGACCCTGCGAACGCCGAGCTACGGAAGATCTTCTTCAGCACCGCGACCGACCTGGGCGGGCCGGGCATCACGCACGAGACGGCGAACTCCGCCTACCTGTGCGACGCGCGCCGCCTCGACGGCTACTGGTACCTCTTCTACGCCGGCAGCACGGAGCTCCAGACGTTCGACGGGCGCGGCCACGCCAAGATCGGCGTCGCCCGCTCGAAGGACCTCGAGCGCTGGAAGGTGCCCCCCGTAGCCGAAGCACCCACTCGGCACCGGCTGACCCGAGCGCCGAGCCATCATGTGCGTCGGGATCGGGCAAGCGTATTGTCGTGGTCGCGGAGCCTGACCGGCGCGTCTCACGCCGATCGTGAGCCAAGGAGGCTTCACATGAGCGATGGCGCGATCGATCTGGAGCAGATCGAAGCCGAGCGCAAGCACATCCGCGAGACGTACCTCCGGCCGCACGCGGAGCGATCGGCCACGACCGCCGGCGGCGTCCACCACCTCGCGCTGCTGTCGTCGGACGTGGAGCGAACCGTGCGCTTCTACCAAAATGTGCTCGGCTTCCCTCTGACCGAGATCTTCGAGAACCGAGATTACCGAGGCTCGAACCACTTCTTCTTCGACATCGGCAACAGCAACCTGCTCGCCTTCTTCGACTTCCCGGGCTTAGACATCGAGCCCTACGCGGAAGTGCTCGGCGGCCTCCACCACGTGGCGATCTCCATGGCCCCTGAGCAGTGGCGGGAAGCCAAGGCGCGCCTGGACGAGGCGGGCGTTGCGTATCAGGAGGAGAGCGGGTCGTCCGTCTACTTCCGAGACCCCGACGGCGCCCGCCTCGAGCTCATCGCCGACCCGCTGGGTGACATGTACGGGAGCCGCGTGCTGTAAGGCCGCGCATCGAGTTCTTCGAGGACACCTGGCTGAGGGTCTTCTGCGCTCCCGACGCGCGGCAGCTAACGGTTGACCGGCCGCATGTCGGCGTAGCGCTCGCCGGCGGCGACACCCTGGGGGGCGACGGCGTCGATCGCCGCCAGGTCGTCGGAGGTGAGGTCGCTGGTCGCCCGCGCCTCGACCTCGTCGGCCGAGCCGTAGAACTCCGACATCCCCATGCACCTGAGGCCCTGCGCGGAGACGGCCAGCCCACCGAGGTGGCGGGCCGGCACGGTGGTGGTGTCGCTCATGACTGCTCCCCGGTTCGCTGGACGTCGATCACGATCCGAGTGTCCTATGGGTGCGATGGCGCGGGCGGTGCACCATCGACCTCGAAGGCGAGCTCGTCGACGTAGCACCAGTACCACTCCTCGCCGGGCTCGTAGGAGCGGACCGACGGGTGCTGGGTACCGGAGAAGTGCTTGGTGGCGTGGCGGTTCTTCGAGTTGTCGCAGCAGCCGATGTGCCCGCAGGTCTGGCACATGCGCAGATGAAACCAGCTGTCTCCGACCTGGAGACACTCGTGGCATCCCCCCGTCGCTGGGGGCGACGTCACGGATCGTGTCGAGATGCGCACACGTGCTCACTGCCGGTAGTGCTCCACGGTCGACTCGTCGCGGACCTGAGCCTGCGACGCGTCCTCGCCGAACTCACGCCGGGCTCGCCGCTGACGCAGCAGGTCCCAGCACTGGTCGAGGCGAACCTCGAGGTCGCGGAGCCGGCGGTGCTCCTCGTCGCTGAGCGGCTTGCCCGCCGTGTGCCGCTCGTAGAGAGCGTGCTCCTCGCCGGCGAGCTGCTGGATGGAGGACAGCACATCGTCGTCGGTCATGACACCCCCTCGCTGGCGGTCTGGCTCGCAGCAACGCGTCACGGAGCGGTGGTATTCCGCGACCGCGCCACGCCGCCCGGCGTCGGCGGCGCGGAGTCAGCCCCCGCCGCCCATCGCCTCCGCGGCCCGCTTGGCCATCTCGTCGGGTGGCACGTCCTCGATGTGCGATGCGACGCTCCACTTGTGCCCGAAGGGGTCCAGGAACTGACCGGACCGGTCACCGTAGAACTGGTTCTCGACCGGACGTAGGGCCTTCGCGCCTGCCTTCACCGCACGGTCGAACGTCGCGTCGACGTCCTCGACGTACACGCTCATGGTCACGGGCGTGCCGCCGACCGTCTTCGGGCCGACCGCGTCCATCTCGGGGTACTCGTCCGCGAGCATGATCACGGAGTCACCAATCGCAAGCTCGGCGTGGCCGACCTTGCCGCTGGGGTCACCCATGCGCATCCGCTCGCTCGCGCCGAACACGTCTTTGTAGAAATCGATGGCGTCGGACGCGCCATCGATGACCAGATACGCGCTGACCCTGGGGTAGCCGTCGGGGATTGGCTTTACCGAGGGGCTCATCGTTCGCTCTCCTTCACCTTGTCGGGGGATGTCGTGCTTCGGGTCCCGCCGATTCTTACCCACCCGGGACCCAGCGGAAAGGGGCGGCGGCGCGCGTACCTTGGGGAAGATGCGCCACGGATTCGTACTACCCGGAGGGTCGGCAAGAGAGCAGCTCGAGCAGGCGGTCATCGCCGAGTCCGCCGGATGGGACGGTGTGTTCGTGTGGGAGGCCGCCTACGGCGTCGACGCCTGGACGCTGCTGGCCGCCATGGCTGCCCGGACATCCCGCATCCAGCTCGGAACGATGCTCACGCCCCTGCCCTGGCGACGCCCGTGGAAGGTCGCCAGCCAGGCCGTGACGCTCGACGAGCTGTCCGGCGGGCGGGCGATCCTCGCCGTCGGTTTGGGCGCGGTGGACACCGCTCTGGGCAACACCGGGGAGGTGACGGACCGGCGGGCCCGGGCCGAGCTCCTCGACGAGGGTATCGACCTCGTCGCCGGGCTCTGGGCGGGCGAGCTGTCCTACGCCGGGCGCCACTATCAGATGGACCTCACTCCTCGGACCGATCTCGCCGAGGTCGCGCAGCCGGTCCGGCGCCCACGCATCCCGATCTGGGTCGTCGGCGCGTGGCCGCGACCCAAGTCGATGCGCCGGGTGCTGCGCTGCGACGGGCTGCTTCCGATCTGCATGGATGGCTCTGGTTACCGGGCGACGACGCCCGAGGACATCCGGGCGATGGCGGCCTGGCTCGACGACCACGGCGGCCGACGACCGGGATTCGACATCATCATGGAGGGGGAAACGCCGGCCGACGACGCTGACGCCGCGGCCGAGATCGTCCGACCGTGGTCGGAGGCGGGATGCACGTGGTGGCTCGACGCGCGCTGGGAGCTGCCGCACCACGGTCCCGACCGCTCGCGGGAGGTGCGTCGTCGGCTCGAGGCCGGACCGCCACGGGTGTAGATGAGGCGTTCAAAGAGAGGTGGCGGCAAAGGCATCGACGGCGTCGAGATGTCGTCGTCGGCTCGCCTCGTCGAGGAACGAGGCGCGGAAGGAGTTGCGCGCCACCTGAGTCATCTGGTCCCAGGTCAGGTTCAGCGCTCGGGCGGTCGCCACGTAGTTGTCTCCGATGTAGCCGCTGAAGTACGCGGGGTCGTCCGAGTTGATGCTGACGCAGAGACCGCGCTCCAGCATCCGGCGTACGCCGTGCTCCCTCAACTCGCGAAATACCCGCAGCTTGACGTTCGAGAGCGGGCACACCGTCAGCGGGACCTGCGCCGCGACCAATCGTTCGACGAGCCGATCGTCCTCCATGCACCGGACCCCATGGTCGATGCGCCGCACCCGGAGCACGTCGAGCGCCTGCCAGATGTAGTCGGGAGGGCCTTCCTCACCGGCATGAGCCACCGCGATCAGATCCTCGGCGCGCGCACGATCGAAGACCTCGCGGAACTTCTCGGGCGGGTTCCCCACCTCGGACGAGTCCAGTCCCACCGCGGTGATCGCCTCGCGATACGGGAGCGCCGCCTCCAACGTCGCCATCGCCGACTCCGCGCTGACGTGACGTAGGAAGCAGAGGATGAGTCGCGAGGTGATCCCCAGCTCCCGCTCGCCATCCGCGAGCGCGGCCCCGATGCCGCCGACGACGACCGGGAAGGGGACGCCGCGCGCGGTGTGCGTCTGCGGATCGAAGAAGATCTCCGCGTGGCGCACTCCCTGCGTGGCGGCGCGCCGCAGGTAGGCCCGGGTCAGGTCGTAGAAGTCCCGCTCGGCGACGAGCACACGACAGCCCGCGTAGTAGATGTCGAGAAAGGACTGGAGATCCTCGAAGACGTATGCACGACGGACAGCGTCGACGTCGGGATACGGCGTCTCCACGCCGTTCCGCTGCGCCATCTCGAACATCATCTCGGGCTCGAGCGTCCCCTCGATGTGCAGATGGAGCTCGGCCTTGGGCAGCTGGGTGAGCGACGCCTCCATCGGGCTCTCAGGTGCCAGAGCGGGGAGGGTCGGCGCGGCGACTCCCGCTCGAGCGGCGCTCGACCTCGAGCCACAGCGGCATCCCGATCGGATGCTCGGCTTCCTCGGCGAGGTGCGCGACGAGCCCGGCCGTCCGGGCGATGAGGACGAAGCCGCGCACGCTCGTCGGAGGCACGCCGAGGTCGGTGAGCGCGGCCCCGCCGGCACCGGCCCCGTTGATCGGCAGGTGGCGGCCAGTCACCTTCTCGTGCACCTCGGCCACGAGCCGGAGGAGACGGAGGTGTGGTCCGAGAAGGCCCTCCTCCGTCGCCAGCTCGTAGATCCGCGGCGTTCGAGGATCTTGCGCACGGTGGACGGGGTGTCCGAGGCCGGGGACCCGTTGGCCGACTCGACGCCTTGCCTCCACCGCGACCTCGGCGACGTGCCGTAGGGACGCGTCGTCGGTGGGGGGTCCTCGGTGATCCCGCAGCGCGTCGGCGAGGAACTGCGCCGTGTCGCCTGCCGGCCCGAGGAAGACACTGCCGGCGCCGAGCAGCCCCGCGGCCACGGCGGCCTGGATGGCCTCGGGCGATCCCGTGTACGTCAGCCGGGCGGCCAGGGCGCTGGGCGTGAGGCCGTGATCGGCGAGGGACACGAGGACGGCGTCGAGCATCCGGCGCTCGCGTGTCGTGGGCTCGCGTCGGGTCACGAGGAGGTAGGCCAGCTCGGTCAGGGTGAGACGACCCATGACCTCGCTCGGGAGGTCTCGGCCGGCGACCGTGATCCGGTCGGTACCAGACGAGCCGATCCAGGTGTGTAACCAGTTCTCCATATCGACCTCGTCGGGTGTTCGCTGCGACGGGAGCTGGTGCTTGGCAAGCCGGCCGGTCGCCGTGTGCGGGAGCTCGTGGACGATCTCTATGTATCGGGGAACCTTGAACCGGGCAAGGTGATCGCTGGCGAACGCGTGCAGGTCGAGGACGTCGACGGTTCGCCCCGGAGCCGGCGTGACGAAGGCCTTGACGTCTTGCTCCGACAGCTCCGAGGGCACGCCGACGACCGCCGCCTCGGCGACGTCGGGGTGGTGCTCCAGGACAGCCTCGACCTCCGCCGGAGACAGGTTCTCACCGCGGCGGCGGATGACCTCCTTCTTTCGGCCCACGAAGGTGTACGTGGCGTCAGCGTTGTCGCGGACCAGGTCACCGGTCCGCAGCCAGCCGTCGACCAGCACCTCCGCGGTCTCGTCCGGCATTTCGTAGTAGCCGCGCATGATGGCCGGGTTGCGCAGTTCCAGCTCGCCCACCTCGCCCGGACCGACGGCTCGGCCACCGTCCATGACACGGGCGTCGTTGACGTGCCCCAGCTCGGGATGCTGCCGGGCGGAGCCGAGCGTGCCGAAGGGTCGGGAACCGTGCGGCCACACCAGGCCGTAGGGCGTCTCGGAGAGCGCGTAGCCACACACGATCTCGAACCCGAAGCGCTGCTCGATCGCCAGCTGCCGCTCTCGGTCTGGTGACGGACCCGTGTAGCACCGCCGGACGGGGTTGTCGGCGTCGTCAGCTCGCAGTGGTTGTCGCATCAGGATCTCGAGCATCGCTCCGATCGCGTTGAACTCGGTCGCTCCGTATCGGCGGGCCGAGTCGATGAAGTCCCTCGCGGAGAAGCCGGGCAGCAGCACCAGGCTCCCGCGGACCGCGACCGACCCCAGCGTCGAGTAGGCGGGGGCGTTGATGTGAAACAGAGGAAGCGAGGTCATCAGCCGGTCATCGCGGGTGAGCCGCAGCCAGTGCGGGAAGCCCTCACCGGCCATCACGTAGGCGAGATGGGTCTGCATGACCAGCTTGGACCGACCGGTCGTACCGGAAGTCGGGATCATGACGGCGACGTCGCCCGGGTCGATATCGGCGGGACCGCGGCCGTCCGGCGGGGCCTCGAACAGCTCGCGGACGTCGACACGCGCCGCGCGCGCCCCGGCCTCGCGGATGCCCGCATCCACCGAGGCCTCGAGCTCGTCGTCGGTGACGACGAGCATGGGAGTGACCTGCCGCACGAAGCCGGTGAGCTCGGCCCCGACGCCCTTCGGGTTGATCGGGACCTGGACCGCGCCGATCTCCATGAGGGCGAACCAGCTGAGCAGGTACTCCGGAGTGTTCCGGGCGGTGACCAGCACCCGGTCCTTGGTCCCGACACCCGCGGCACGGAACGCGCTCGCGGCCCGCTCGATCCGCTCCAACGCCTGCGCGTAGGTGTAGACACGATCCCCGGCGAGCAACCACGTGCTTTCACCGGCGTCGTCGACGGCCCGCCGGAACAGCGCCGGTATCGTCCGCTTCAAGGTGCCCTCGTCGCCGCGCCAGGAGCGAGCGGCACGCTACGGGACCAGCACCACCCGGCCGAAGGCCTGCCGGCTCTCGACGTGAGCGTGGGCATCGGCTGCGTTGGCCAAGGGGAACGTCCGGTCGACGACCACTCGGAGCCGCCCGACCGCGATGTCGGCGAGGTGCCGGGCGACCATGGATCGCACGCGGTCGCTGATGATCTCGGCGCCGAAGAAGACCCCGGTGAGTGTCTGGTTGCCCAGCATGAGCATCGCGGCGTCGAACGGCTGGGGATCGCGTCCCGCCTGGCCGACGAGCGTGCACCGGCCCCGGTACGCGAGCGAGCGCACGCTGCCCGCCAGCGTCGAACCTACGGAGTCGACCACGAGGTCGACGCCGCGGCCGCCCGTCGCTTCGCGCGCAGCATCGGGAAAGTCGACCTCCCGGTAGTTGATGCCGTGGTCGAGCCCGAAGCCGCGCAGGCGCTCGAGCTTGTCGTCGCTCGACGCGGTCGCGACGACAATGGCGCCGGCTCGCTTGGCAAGCTGGATGGCAGCGAGACCCACCCCGCCCGCGCCGGCCTGCACGAGAACGGTCTCGCCCGCTTGTAGATGCCCGAACTCGAACAGGCAGTCGTCGGCGGTGCCGAACGCAACCGGCACGCACGCCGCCTCCACGACGTCGAGGCCCTCGGGCACCACCCACGTTACGAGTGCCGGTACCGCGACCTGCTCTGCATGCGAGCCGTGGAGCATCGTGCAGACGACCCGCTGTCCCACGGCACGGTCGTGCACGTCGGCGCCGACCTCGCGGATCGTGCCCGCGCACTGGTACCCGACGACGTGAGGCCGGGTGGCCAGTTCGCCGCCGGCGCGGTTCAGCGTGTCGCCGCCCTCGATGCTGATCGCCTCGACGTCGACGAGCACGTCGCCCGGCCCGCAGACCGGATCGGGCACGTCCTCGTACCGGAACACGTCCGGCGAGCCGGTCTCGTAGTACACCGCGGCCTTCATGGGCCCGACGTTACTCAGGCGGGCCCTGCCTCCTGGTCGCGCTCGCTCGGCGGCAGGGTACCTGCCGCCGCCCTCCGGGCCGCTCGCCGCTCCCGCGCAGTCCTGGCGGCCAGCAACGGGCTGGCAGGCCTTCCTAGCGGCCCGGCTTCCACGACGGAAGGTGGCCCGGCCCCTCGACGAGTGCCGGCACGTCCCGCGGCGCCCGCGCCGGATGGTGCCGGTACCGGAGGGGGTGCTCCATCACCGGCTCCCCGTGCGGGCCCTGCGCCACGGTGCCCCGCCGCCGGAAGTGCTCGGCCGCCAGCAGCTCGGGTTGCGACAGCACCGGCGACGCGGGCACCCCGGCGGCCACGAGCTCGGCCACCAGCTCGTCCCGGTCGCGGGTGGCGATGGCCTCCGCGACCTCGGCGGCCAACGGCTCGGTGAGGGCGAGCCGCTCGGGGAACGAGAGCGAAGCGGCGTCGTCCAGCCCGAGGGCGCGCGTGAGTCTCGCCCAGAAGTGGTCCTCGCTGATCACGCCGAGCGCCACCCAGCCCCCGTCGGCCGTGCGGAACGTCCCGTAGCCCGGCACCTGCCCACCTACCTCCTGCCCGTCCGGCAGGGTGAGGGGTGGGACCGCACCCGTCCAGCTGGCCATCACGTCGGCCATCGAGACGTCGATCACCTCCCCTTCGCCCCCGCTCGACCGCCGCACCATCGCCGCGCATACGGCCAGCGCCGCGTAGGCACCGCCGGCTAGGTCGGCGATAGGCACGCGGGGCACGACCGGCCCGTCCTTCTCGGTGCGCGGCCCCAGCGCCCCCGCCCACGCCTGGTAGTTGAGGTCGTGGCCCGGCAGCTGGGCAAGAGGCCCGTCCTGGCCGTACCCGGAGATCGAGCAGTAGACGACCGAGGGGTTGACGCGCCTGACGCTCTCGTAGTCGACGCCCAGGCCGCGCACCACCCCGGGACGGAAGCCCTCCACGACCACGTCCGCCCCCCGGGCGAGCTCGAGCACCGCCGCCCGCTCCGCCGCGTCCTTCAGATCCACGGCCGCGCTCCGCTTTCCGGCATTGAGGGCGTCGAACAGCGTGGGGAAGACCCGCATCGGGTCGCCGCCCGGCGGCTCGACCTTCACCACGTCGGCGCCCAGCTCGACGAGCAGCTGGGTCGCGTACGGGCCCGGCCGCCAGATACTGAGGTCGAGCACCCGGACGCCGGCCAACAAGCCGTTCGTCTCGGTTTCGGCGCCCACGAGGACACGATAAGCGGGCGAAGGCCGTTCAGCGGAGGTTCAGCCGGTGTCGGGCATGATGACCGTGGACCAAACCGACCATCGACCGACCATCGGAGGATCCATGCAGCGCGGCACCAAGCTCGCCCTCGTCGGCATCGCGGCGGTGACGATCGCCGGGGCCGGCACCGGCATCGCCATCGCATCGGGCGCCGGTGACGACGACAGCACCCAGACGCCGATCAGCGGTGGGGCGCTCGCCAAGGCCAGCGCCGTCGCCCTCGACCACACCGGCGGCGGCACGGTCACCGAGACCGAGGTAGGCGACGAGGAGGGCTACTACGAGGTCGAGGTGACCCTCGACGACGGCAGTCAGGTCGACGTGCACCTCGACGAGAGCTTCAACGTCATCGACCAGAAAGCCGACGGGCGCGACGACGACTGAGCGCCTACCGAGCACAAGTTCTACTGTCGCGACGTCGGACTGGTCCCCGAGGCCTTCGCCGCCGGCGGGTCCCTCGGTTGTCATGACGAACAGACGTTCGCTAGGATCTCGGTCGCGATGACGACCCTCGCCTCGAGTGC
Organism: Acidimicrobiia bacterium; assembly: GCA_050743365.1. Lineage (GTDB taxonomy): Bacteria > Actinomycetota > Acidimicrobiia > IMCC26256 > JACDBD01 > JBOGFI01. The sequence goes on from JBOGFI010000021.1 coordinate 16,389, forward strand.
CCACCAACTCACCCTCGGCGCCGCCGCGTCGGTCGACGGGTTCCATCCCGCGGTCGGGCTGTGGTTCCGGCGCCGCTTCCCGGACGGCCCGACCGTGCCCCAACGCGACGGCTGGCCGCACATCGCGAAGGGCGAGGACACGCTGATCGCCGCCCCGACCGGCTCGGGCAAGACGCTCGCCGGGTTCCTCGTGTGCATCAACCGCCTTTACCACGCCCACGAGGCAGGCGAGCCCATCGACGGCATCGCCCGGGTGGTGTACGTGTCGCCGCTGAAGGCGCTGGCGGTCGACATCGCCGAGAACCTGGAGCGGCCGCTGAGGGAGATCGCCGAGGTCGCCGCCGAGCTCGGCCTTGACGCCCCCGACATCACGGTGGCCGTGCGTACGGGCGACACCACGAGCGCGCAGCGGGCACGCATGACGCGCCGGCCCCCCAGCTTCGTGATCACCACGCCCGAGTCCCTCTATCTATTGGTGACGAGCGAGAGCGGCCGCAAAGCGCTGCGCACGGTCGACACGGTCATCGTCGACGAGATCCACGCGGTCGCGCGCGACAAACGCGGATCGCACCTCGCGCTCACCCTCGAGCGGCTCGAGGCGCTGTGCGACACGCGACCGAGTCGAGTGGGTCTGTCGGCGACGCAACGGCCGATCGAGACCATCGCGCGGTTGCTCGCCGGCGACCGACCGCTGCCCGCGATCGTCGACGCCGGACACCAGCGCAACCTCGAGCTTGCGATCGAGCTGCCCGAGGGTGAGCTCGAGGCCGTCACCAGCGCCGAGCAGATCTCGGACGTGCTCGACCGCATCGCCGCCCACGTCAAGGAGCACCGCACCACACTCGTCTTCGTCAACACGCGCCGCCTGGCCGAGCGCTTCGCCCATCAGCTCGGCGAGCGGCTCGGCGACGACGTCGTCGCCGCCCATCACGGGAGCCTCTCGAAGGACCGTCGCCATCGGGTGGAGACGCGCCTGCGCGCCGGCGACCTGAAGGCGTTGGTCGCCACCGCGTCGCTCGAGCTCGGCATCGACATCGGACCGGTGGAGCTCGTGTGCCAGATCGGCTCGCCGCGCAGCATCGCCACCTTCCTGCAGCGGGTCGGCCGGTCGAATCACTCCCGGGCCGGCGTGCCGAAGGGACGGCTCTACCCGTTGACGCGCGACGAGCTCGTGGAGTGCGCCGCCCTGCTCGGCGCGGTCCGGGCCGGTCGTCTCGACGCCATCGAGCTCCCCCGCCTGCCCCTCGACATCCTCGCCCAGCAGGTGGTCGCCGAGGTTGGCGCGCAGGAGTGGCGCACGGACGACCTCTACGAGCTGGTGCGCCGGGCTGCGCCCTACACCGAGCTGACCCGGGAACGGTTCGACGACGTGCTCGAGCTCGTCGCTCGCGGGGTCGAGACGGGCCGCGGACCCCGGGGCCGTTATGTGCACCACGACGCGGTGAACGGCGAGGTGCGCGGGCGCAAGGGCGCGCGGCTCGCCGCCCTGACGTCGGGTGGCGCCATCCCCGAGATCGGCGACTATCGCGTGGTCACCGAGCCCGACGACACGTTCATCGGCACGGTCAACGAGGACTGGGCGGTGGAGTCGATGGCGGGCGACATCTTCCTCCTGGGCACGCACTCGTGGCAGATCCGTCGCGTCGAGGCCGGGGTGGTGCGGGTACGCGACGCCGGCAACGCGCCACCGACGGTGCCCTTCTGGATGGGCGAGGCCCCTGCCCGGACCACCGAGCTCTCCGAAGAGGTGTCGAAGCTCCGCGAGCGGGTCGACGAGCTTCTCGCGGGGGGCGACCCCGACGGCGCCCGCAACTGGCTGGTCGAGACCACCGGCATCGATACCGAGGCGGCGACGATGCTCCTCGACTACCTGGCCGTCGGCCGCGCGGTCCTCGGCGCCACACCCACTCTGCGGACGATCGTGCTCGAGCGGTTCTTCGACGAGACCGGCGGGATGCAGCTCGTGATCCACTCGCCCTACGGGGGGCGCATCAACCGTGCGTTCGGCCTCGCGCTGCGCAAGAAGTTCTGCCGCACGTTCAACTTCGAGCTCCAGGCGGCTGCCAACGACAACGCCATCGTGCTGTCGCTCGGCCCGCATCACAGCTTCCCGCTCGACGAGGTGCCGCACTACGTGAACAGCCGAGGCGTCGAGGAGACGCTGCAACAAGCGGTCCTCGACGCGCCGATGTTCATCTCGCGCTGGCGGTGGAACCTCAACCGGGCCTTGCTCGTCCTGCGATTCCGGGGCGGGCGTCGCAACCCAGCACCGATCCAGCGCATGGAGGCCGACGACCTCATGGCGGCGCTGTTCCCCCAGGCCGCGGCCTGCCAGGACAACCAGGTCGGCCCGGTCGAGATCCCGGACCACGTGATCGTTCGTCAGACCGTCGACGACACGCTGCACGAGGCGCTCGACGTCGACGGCCTGCGCACGCTGCTGGAAGAGATCGAGACCGGCCGGGTGGCGGTGCACACGGTCGACACCACCGAACCGTCCGTGCTCGCGCACGAGATCCTCACCGCGCGTCCCTATGCGTTCCTCGACGACGAGGAGCTGCAGAACCGCCGCACCAACGCGGTCCACCTGCGCCGCGGGCTCGCGGTGGACCTCACGTCGATCGGGCGGCTCGACCCCGACGCGATCATCCAGGTGCGGGAGGAGGTCACGCCGCAGCCGGTGAGCAGCGACGACCTGCACGACCTCCTGTGCTCGCTCGTGATGATGCCGCCCCACGACGAGTGGGTTGAGCTCTGGACCGAGCTCATGGCGCGGGGTCGTGCGCGAATGATCGAGCGCGACGGCCGCGAGCTCTGGTGCGCGACCGAGACGATCGATGATGCCGGGCGCGTGCTCGAGGGCGACGATGTCGCGGTGGTTGCCGTGGTGCGCGGCCACCTCGAGCTGGCCGGGATCACCACCGTCGAGGAGATGGCGTCATCGACAGGGCTGGGCACCGGTTGGGTGGCGTCCGCGCTCGCGACGCTCGAGCACGAGGGCCTCGCGCTCCAGGGGAAGTACACCCAGGACGCCGTGGGCGTGGAGTGGGTGGCGCGCCGCCTGCTCGCCCGCATGCACGCGTACTCGCGCCGGGTCCGCCGTCATGGCGTGGAGCCCGCCACCGCGCAGGACTTCATGCGATTCCTCCTACGATGGCAGCACCTCGCGCCGGGCACCCAGCTCGCGGGCGACGCCGGGCTCGCCACGGTGATCAGCCGGCTTCAGGGCTGGGAGGCGGCAGCTGCCGCGTGGGAGCCGGAGCTGCTCGGCCGCCGGCTGCGCCACTACGACCCCTCCGTCCTCGACCGGCTCTGCCACGAGGGCGAGGTTGGCTGGCTCCGCCTGAGCCCGCCCGCCCGCGACGTCGACGCGCCTGCTGGCGCACCGAACAAGGCCACCCCGATCTCGGTGACGTTCCGCTCCGACCTGGGGTGGCTGCTGGAGGCTGCGCGCGGTGGCACCGACCCCGTCGCGCCGACCGCCGGCGCAACCGCCGAGATCGTGGAGGTGCTGCACGATCGGGGCGCGTGCTTCGCCGCCGAGCTCGGCGAGGCGACCCGGCGGTTGCCCGAGGACATCGAGCGGGCGCTGTGGGACGGCGTCGCCCGCGGCCTGCTCACCTCCGACGGGTTCGGCGCGATCCGGGCACGAGTGGCGAAGAGGGCCCGTGGTGGGATCGAGACCACCCGGCTCTCGCGGCTCATGCGGGGTGCGCGTATCAGTGGCGCCGCCGCGGGACGCTGGTCGCTGGTGCCCGCAGCCGGGGCCGACGTCGACCGCGAGGAGCTCGCGGAGGCCGTGGCCGAGCTGCTCCTGAACCGGTGGGGCGTGGTGTTCCGCGACCTGGCGCTCCGCGAATCGATCCGCCTTCCGTGGCGCGACCTGCAGCGGGCTTTGCGTCGGCTCGAGGACCGCGGGCTCGTGCGGGGTGGCCGCTTCGTCACCGGCTTCAGCGGCGAGCAGTTCGCGCTCAGCGCGGCGGCTGAGCAGCTGGCGCACGTCCGCAAGCTGCCCCGCACCAGTGAGCGCGTCACCGTGAACGCGACCGACCCGCTCAACCTGGTCGGGACGATCACGCCCGGCGGGGCAGTGCCCGCGATTCGAACCCGCCGGGTCGTCTACGTCGACGGCGTGCACGAGGAGCTGGTGCCCGAGGCACGTAGCTCGTGACGCGGCCGGTCGCCCAGCAGGAGCATTGGGCGACGACGTTCGCTCGCAACCCCGACATGTACGGCGCTGGTCCCAGCGCGGCGGCGGTCGCAGCAGCGACCGGGTTTCGCGAGGCCGGATCGATCCCGGTGGTCATCCTCGAACGCGTTGCCTGACGAGCGCGAGCAGAGCCCGGGCTCGCCCAGTTAGATGGGACGAACGTTCTGGGCTTCCTCGCCCTTCCGGCCGGGCGCGACGTCGAACTCGACGCGCTGGCCGTCTTCGAGTGTCTTGTAGCCGTCTCCCTGGATCTGGGAGAAGTGGACGAAGACGTCCTCACCCTGGTCGCGCGAGATGAAGCCGTAACCCTTCTCGGCATTGAAGAACTTCACGGTACCTGTGGTCACACTGATTCCTTTGCTCGTGTTCGTTGGTTCGTGTTTGGGCGCCGTAGTCTGATCGGCTCCGGCGCTTCTGTCGCCTACGCCGACCGCGGCTCGTCCCGATCCGCGGGCTGCGTCGGCGGGGCGTCGCGGGAGTCCGCGACGGTCTCGAGGGCATCCGACTCGTGTTTCCGGGCCAGACGCCGCGCTCGCTTCGCGGCGGCCTTGTCCATCCGCGCTTTTTCTCGTTGGTTCTTCGCGAAGGTCGTCCGCTGCCGCTTACCACTCATGCGTTCCCACTCCGGAACTCGCCGTGACGTTCCAGACCGCGTACGCAAAAAACCCTGCGGGCGTGCGACGGCACGTCAGAAACGACGTTGGTTGAGAGTCATTGTACACGCTGGAGGCGTCCCCGGACGACCGGATGGCCGGCTGGAGGCCCGGCACGGGCGCGCCGCTGAAGCCCCGTTCAGCACGGTTCAGGGGCCTGTCAGCGTGTGTCCGCCATGCTCAAAGGGAGCCAGGTCGACGTGCACCTCGATCGCGACTTCAACGTCCTCGGCAGCGAGGCCGACGGTCCCGGCGAGGACGACGGGCCCAACGACGACTGAGTTCCCCGGATGCGGGTGGCAGCCAGCCCCCGGCGCCACCCGCATCGGCTGGCTGCCGATCTGCTGAGACGTGATGTCAGAATGGCAACGGCGTGACGGTCTTCGTGGGCCTTCTGCGCGGTATCAACGTCGGCAGGCACCGCCGCGTCGCGATGACAGATGTGCGCGCCGCGCTCGCGGAGGCGGGCTACGACGACGTCACCACGCATCTCCAGAGTGGCAATCTCATCGTGGCGAGCCGCGCCCGGCGGTCGGAGACCGTCGAGCGGTCCATCGAGGAGGCGCTGCAAACGGCGTTGGACCTCGAGGTCGGCGTCATGGTGCGGACGGCGAGCGGGCTGGCGAAGGTCGCTCGCGGCAACCCGTTACTCCGCCGAGGCATCGATCCCCGGACGCTCCACGTTGCCTTCCTCAAGACACGACCCACCGCGACGGCTGCCCGCGCGCTGGCCGGCGCAGACTTCGGCCGCGAGGAGTTCGCGCTACGCGGTGCGGAGATCTACCTCCGGTACCCGAACGGCCTGGGCCGCTCGAAGATGACTCCCGCCTTCTTCGAGCGCACCCTGCACACACCAGCCACCGTCCGAAACTGGAGAGTCGTGACCACGCTCGTCGAACTCGCGACCACGGCCGGTGGCGCAGCGCGGTGACAACCCGAGCGAGGCGTCTCCTCTAATCTCCGTGTACCTGCTCGGGCCCAGAACGGTCCCGGTCGATCGGCGCGTGAGGCGAGGGCATGAGGATTGGCCTGTTCTTCGAGCACCAGCTCCCCCGACCCTGGCGGGACGGCGCCGAGCGGGCCGTGCTCCACGAGGCGCTCGAGCAGTGTGAGCTCGCCGACTCCCTCGGCATCCAGTACTGCTGGGAGGTGGAGCACCACTTCCTCGAGGAGTACAGCCACTCGAGCGCCCCCGAGGTGTTCCTGGCCGCGGTGTCCCAGCGCTGCCCGCAGATGCGACTGGGTCACGGGATCGTGCAGACGCCGCCACCGTTCAACCACCCGGCCCGAGTCGCCGAGCGCATCGCCACCCTCGATCTGCTCTCGGACGGTCGGGTCGAGTTCGGCACCGGCGAGTCGTCCTCGGAGGCGGAGCTGGGTGGGTTCGGGATCGAGCCGTCGGCAAAGCGGACGATGTGGGAGGAGGGGCTGCGGGTCGCGTTGCGGTGCATGACCGAGGAGCCGTTCACCGGACACGCGGGTCCCTACGTCACGCTCCCGCCGCGCAACGTCGTACCAAAGCCGCACCAGCGCCCGCACCCGCCGGTGTGGGTGGCGTGCAGCCGTCGGGACACCATCCACCTGGCTGCCCAGAAGGGCATCGGCGCGCTCACGTTCGCCTTCCTCGACCCCGAAGAGGCTCGCCACTGGGTCGCCGACTACTACGAGACCCTGGCCTGCGAGGGCGTACCGATCGGCGACGCCGTGAACGCCAACCTCGCCTGCGTGACCACCTTCTTGTGTCATCCCGACGAGGACGAAGCACTGCGTCGCGGGGTCGAGGGCGCAAACTTCTTCGGCTACTCGCTTGCCCACTACTACATCTTCGGACGCCACCGTCCCGGCCACACCGACCTATGGTCCGAGTACCAGCACCGCCGCGCCGAGGCGGGATACGACCCCGCGGCGGTCCAGGCCGCGGCCGCCAACGCCGAGCGCCTCGGCGCCAAGGCCGTGGAAGGAGGCGTCGAGGGACTGCGCGGCGCCATCGGCACACCTGACCAGGTACGCGACTACCTGCGCCGCTACGAGGCCTACGGCGTCGACCAGGTCATCCTCACCTGCCAGGCCGGCAAGAACCGCCACGAGCACGTGATGGAGAGCCTCGAGCTCTTCGGGCGTGACGTGCTTCCGGAGTTCCTCGCGCGCGACGAGAATGCCAGCCGCGATAAGGCGACCCGGCTGGAGCCGATCATCGAGTCGGTCCTGGCCCGAAAGCCGCCCGACGACCACCCGCCGCTCCCGCCCGACTACGAGTTTCCCGCCATCCCCCGCTCGATCGCCGACCGCGACGGCGCCGACAGCTTCCACGCCTGGCTCGACGAGTTCGCAGGCAAGGTCGCCGCCGGTGAGGACGTCCGTCGCCGGCTGACGAAGGCCCGGTACACCGGGGAGTGATGAAGGGCGACGAGGCGATCGTCGAGGTCGCGGGCCGGTGACCGTCCGCCTCGGCCGTGATGAGGCTTGGGCCGAGCTCGCCGCTGCCCACACCGGCATCCTCACGACTCGACGCGCTGACGGCGCGCCGATCGCGCTGCCGGTATGGTTCGCGGTACTCGACGAACGCATCTACGTAGGAACGCCGGCGCACACGAAGAAGGTCACGCGGATCCGCCGCGATCCAGTGGTGTCGTTCCTGGTCGAGTCGGGCCAACGCTGGGACGAGTTGCGCGGTGTGCACCTCACGGGCCGGGCCCGCATCGTCGATGACCCCGGGCTGCGCGACCGAGCCCAGGCCGCGCTGCGCGAGAAGTACGAGTCATATCGCACCGAGCGCGCCGCCATGCCCGAGGCGACTCGCCGTTACTACGTGACTGACACAGCCGTGATCGAGATCGTGCCCGACGAACGCTTTCTCAGCTGGGACAACGCCCGCCTGCCGCTGCGGCCACGACAACAGCGCGTCTGATCCGCGAGTACTAGCCGGAGAACGGTGCGAGGCCGAGACGCGCCCGGACCTCCGGCCTCCGCAACGGCGGCACGGCCTTGGGGGGCTGCCGGCGGGCAGGGAGCTGGTCGAGCAGTCGCTCGGTGATCTCGGCCACCTCGAGCGCCGCGCCCTCCATGCTGTCGGCGAGCGCTGCGCTCGGCCGGGCGACGCCGGTGACCTTCCGCACGTACTGCCGGGCGGCGGCCTCGATCTCTTCGCGGGTCGCAGGAGGCTCCAGCCCGCGGAGCTCAGTGATGTTTCGGCACATAGAGCAAGCCTAGGCGCCAGATGATGCGTGCATTGTCCGACGACGCAACGTAGGAAGGCGAGCGCACACGCGGGCCGTGAGCTCCCCGAGCGAGGCCCGTCAGCCGGTGAAGCGGGGCGCCGCGGTGACCGCTTGCGCGGGCGCAGTGCCGCAGGTATTGACAGCCGGGTCGTAGGTGATCGTCACGAGCCCGTCGCCCGAGCGCACGCCGGTCTCGAACACGACGCCGGGAGGCCCGAAGCCCGAGCCGCCGCCGCCCCCGCCGGCCGAGCCGAAC